>JAFULU010000383.1 GCA_017483125.1 Clostridia bacterium | reverse complement strand
TGGACGGAAACCTTCGGTTTCCCGCATTTTATATCAAATCAATGGAGAAATCCGTAGGATTTCAACCGAAATTATTCATTATTCATTAGCCGCTTGCGGCGACTTCATTATTCATTATTCATTAGCAGTTTATCGGACTTCCGTTCGATAAACTGCAATTTACTTCAATCTGTACTCCAACGCCGTCCCCCACAGCTCGGGGTGCTTGATGAGCCGTCCCAGACCGTTGATGACACAGTCTCTGGGGTTGCGGGCGATGGTGACCCGCAGGCCCGTGGCTTTGTGGATGGCGTCGGCCAGCCCCGGCATACGGGCACAGCCGCCCGAGAGCATGAGGCCGTAGTCGTAGATATCCGAGGCAACCTCGGGGGGCACGTCCTCCAGCACCGTGGAGACGCTCTTCATGACCGCTCCCAGGGTGGGGGTGATGGCCTCGCAGATCTCGGAGGAGAAGACCTCCTGGGTGGAGGCCAGGCCCGTGCGGGCGTTGCGGCCGTAGATCTTCATGCTGCCGCGGTCCAGGCTATTGTCGCAGGTGCCGATGGTGACCCGAAGCTCCTCGGCGGTGGGGCCTCCCACGATGAGGTTGCGGCGTTGCCGTAAGTAGTTGATGATGGCGGAATCCAGTCGCTCTCCCGCCACCTTGATGGAGTGAGCGGCGATGATGCCCCCCGAGGAGATGACGGCCACCTCCGAAATACCGCCGCCCATATTGAGGATCATACTGCCGCGGGGGGAGCTGACCCGCAGTCCCGCACCCGCCGCCGCCGCGAAAATGGCGGGGACCTGAGCCACGGCCTTGGCTCCGCCCTCAAAGACGGTGTTCTCGGCGGCCAGCTGCTGCACCTGATTGATGCGGTAGGGGGTGGCCATGAGCACCACGGGGCGGTTGAAGGTGGAGGTGATCTGTTTATTCTGGAACATGGCGCGCACCATGCGGGCGGCTACCTCAAACTCGGATACCAGACCCTCGCGGATGGGGCGGTAGGCCAGTATGTCCTGGGGGGTCTTGCCCAGCATTTCGCGTGCCTTGGCGCCGAGAGCGACCAGCTTGTGGGTCTCGCTGTCAATGGCCGCCGCCGAGGGACAGCGGAGCACGATGCCACCCTCCTGCGTCCAGATGCGGGTGTAGGTGGTTCCCATATCCAATCCGACCATATAGGCCATAGAAGGTTCTCCTTTCTCAGTCAGTAGAGAATCCGTGTGTCACGGTGAAATGATCTTACAGATGAATGCCGAAGACCAGCTTCATGGTCTCGTACAGGCGGCGGACGGGGAGGCCCACCACGTTGAAGTAGTCCCCGCGGATCCCCGTGACGTAGCGGGCGGCGTGACCCTGGATGGCGTAGCCTCCCGCCTTGCCGAAGGACTCACCCGTGGCCACGTAGGCAAGGATCTCGGCCTCGGTCATGGGGGCGAAGCTCACCCCCGTCAGCTCGTGGGCGGTGACGGTGCGGCCCTTGTGCCAGACCGCGATGCCGCTGGCCACGGTATGGGTGCGGCCCTGGAGCATATACATCATGCGGGCGGCGTCGGCCTCGTCCCGGGGCTTGCCCAGAAACTCCCCGTCCAGGGTGACGAGGGTGTCCGAGGCGATGATGACGGTATCCTTGTCGGCGGGATCCATGCCCTCGGCCAGCAGGCGGTCACGGGCGGCCAGACACTTTTTGAGGGAAATGAACTCCACCCGCTCCCCGGGGTCGGTGAGGTCGCAGGACTCGTCGGCGTCGGCCACGAGGACCGTGAAATCCAGACCGAGGTTGGAGAGGATCTCTCTGCGGCGGGGGGAGGCGGAGGCTAAAATATATTTCATGGGGGTGAATTCCTTTCAAATGGGGAGACTACTCCATAGTAAATAGTATATCATCTTATTATACCACAAAAAGGGCGGAATAGCAAGGGCTTTTCGGGGGAAATTTGTGAAGTTTTGTCGATGGTTTTCCACCAAAAAAGACCCCCGCGAAAACGGAGGTCTTGGGTTGTTAGTAAGAAATCGCAGATCAGGGCTTATCCACCCGCGAGCCGCCCCACTCCACAACGGTGAAGCCCTCGCGGACGGGGGTCTCAAAGGCCTGGGGAGTGATCTCCACCGCCTCGTCTGAGGGGTAGTAGGCCATCATGATACGGATGGTACTGTCGGGGGCGGGGGTCACCTCCAGCACGGCGGTGGAGGTGTAGGCCTCGGTCTGGAAGGAGATGATATTGTAGGAATTCTCCTGCATGAGGGGGAGCCAGTAGATGATGAACTCGTTGGCCTCCCGCGGGGTCAGCCCTTGCTTTGCCAGCGCCCACTCCAGAAAGGCGGCGGTGTCCTCACCCTTGACGCAGAAGCCTTGGGAGAAGTCCCATTCGGTAGCCTGCATACCCTCCCAGTAGAGGCAGTAGTATTCCTTGCCGTTGGGGAAGGTCAGGGTGCCGTCGGGGCGGGCGGTGAAGTCCGTCCAGCCATCCTCATAGTCGGGGTAGGTGCAGGTGAGACGGCCGTTCAGGGTGAGGGTCACCGACACCTCGGTGGGGGTCTCGGGGTAGAGGTAGATCACGGGCTTGTAGGCTACGGGGGGGACGATCAGGGTCTTGGCTATAATGATGGGTAGGTCATCGGGATTTGTGGAACGTTCGATGGTATCGAAGGTCACGTCCACTCGGTCGCTTTGGCAATAATCGGAGGTGTCTGCGTTGGGAGGAATTCGCACGTAGATCTCGTCGCCGTATTCCTCGCGGTGAACTTGAAACAAACTGATGCGAATCAAGTCTTCGCCGCAGATTGCCTCGACGGAGCCGCCAATGGTCTTTTCTTCCAGAGTCTCGGTGTAGACCTCGTCTGGGTTACGGACGGGGGCATCCTCGGTCACGTGCTCCCGCTTGGGGGCAGAGGGGGCGCACCCGAACAGGGCTGCGGTCAAAAGGATGCACAGGATGAGCAGAAGCAGTTTTTTCATGGTGGGTCTCACTTTCGTTTTGCATAGAGGGTATAGTGGAGAAAGACAGGGATATGGGTAGCTTTTTGGGGCCATCCCACAAAATGAAGCCGTAGGGAGCGACGCCCTCGTCACTCCTGAACGAAAAGGTTGGGTATTTCTTTGGTCAAGGGGTATATGTCCGTCGCTGTATGGTTAGGAGCGACGAGGGCGTCGCTCCCTACCACGCAAACCGAAGCTCACAGCGAATAGTACCCGTTCCCCCCGTCGTTCTCTCCCTCGCCACGGGCGGGCATGGGCAGAGCGGGCTCCTTTCCCGAGAGGATCAGGAAAATGGCGGGAACCGCGATATTCACGAAGATGGACAGAAGCAGAAGCCCCACCGCGCCGTCGGGGGCGTAGAGCTTGAAGATGCGGTAGAGCACCTTGTAGTAGACCACCATGTAGATGACCGAAATCACAAGGAGTACTAAGAGGGAGAACAGGAAGAACAGGGAGGGCCCCACCAGATCATTCATGTAGGCCTCGGGGATGGTCACGGTGCCGTTCTCGTCCATAGTGCCGTGAACCGTGGCCACCACCAGAATGGGGATCATGGCAATGACAAAGAGCAGAGCGGTGCAGATGGTGATGATGTTCCACGCCAACAGCTTCTTGCGGTAGGAGGTGGATTTCCCCTCGCAGAGGGCGGTCTGCTGATCCGCCAGATTACCCATGGCGTAGACGTTGGCCATGGGGATCCAGAACAGCCAGGGATTGGTCATGCCGATCTTGCGGGCCATGCGGAAGCCGCCAAGCCCCATGCCGATATAGGCGTAGGCACAGTAGGCCATGACGAACAGGGAGTAGAGCAGGTAGAAGACCATAAGGATGGCGTCGTTGGTTTCGGGATACATGGATATATCCTCCTTTGTGGGATTTTGAAGTGTCTTCACTTATATAGACACCTTTTGCGGGAAAATCTTACAGGAATTGTGTAAACAAAGTGTGAATTCCTGCTTTTCCCGTGGAGTTGTTTCCATTATACCACGAAATGGACCCCGAACGCCGAAAGTGGGATGATCGGTCGCGTTTTGGGACGATCGGTCACGAAACACCCCTCAACAGCAGAGCCACAGCCCCAGAAGAGCCGCCGCCATAGCGGGCACCGCCACCGTCGCGCCGTATTTCACGAAGCGGATAAAGGAGAAGGACACCCCGTGGTCGTGGAGCTGACCCGTCCACATGATGCCCGCCAGAGCACCCGTGGGGGTGAAGAAGGCACCGAGATTGGAGCCGATGACCGCGGCGTAGAGGGCGGCGACGGTCAGGGGGCTCATTTCCATGCCCGCGATGACCGAGCTGTACAGCACGCTCATGGGGATGTTGTTGACGATGTTGGCGGCGAAGAAGGAGGAGACACCGAAGGAGGCCACCGTCCCGCCTACGGTCTCGGGAGCGGACAGGAACCCGCCCAAGGCTCCCGTGATGCCGTACTTGTCCAGCGCCAGCACCAGAATGAACATGGAGATGACGAAGGGGGCCAGATCCCAGGGGGCGCGGATGATACAGCGGGCGATGAGGAAGATCCCGCGCCGACGGAAGAAGCTGATGGCCATGGTGCAGAGGATCAGGCTGACAAAGAAGGCGCAGGTGATGAGC
Source organism: Clostridia bacterium (assembly GCA_017483125.1). GTDB lineage: Bacteria > Bacillota > Clostridia > Oscillospirales > CAG-272 > CAMEON01. The sequence continues at coordinate 1,044 of JAFULU010000383.1, read as the reverse complement.
CACATGGGGAGGCTCAGGAAGGAGGACACCGAGAGCAGGACAATGCACCCGCCCAGATGGCAGAGACCGATGACCTCGGTGGGGAGATCCACGGCGGGGGTGGGGGACTCCTCGGGGTCCAGGGGTGCCTTCAGCTTTTTGCGGAACACAAGGTACAGCACGCCGAGGGAGACCAGCCCCGCCATAGCGGTGGGGAGGATCATGCGGGCGGTGTAGGCGGGGAAGGAGACTCCCGTGCCCGTCATGAGGTAGATGTTGGTGGGGTTGCCGATGATGAGAGCCATGCTCCAGGTGTTGGCGGCCACGAACTCCGACACCAGATAGGGAAGAGGGTCAATGCGGGCCGACTTGGCGAAGTGACAGATGAAGGGGGTGAAGGTCAGGACGATGATGTCGTTGGAGGTGAAGACCGTCAGCACCGACACTAAGGCGTAGAGCAGGAAGAACAGGGCGGTCTGGCTGCCCTTGGCCTTTCCCAGTACCTTGTGGGCCAGGAGACGGAAGAAGCCGATCTCGTCCAGATAGACCGACATCATGGTCATGGAGAAGAAAAGGAGCAGGATCTTGATGGGATTCACGTCCCCCGCGCCTGTCAGCCCCGCGGCGATCTCGGCGGGAGTCAGGAGCCCGCTGACCGTCAAGGCGACCGCTCCCGCCAGGGGTGCCAGCCAAAAGATGCTGATCTTCTTGCCCCCGATCATGACGGCGGGCTTGGCAAAGACCAGGGTGATGAGGGCGGCGCAGGTGATGAGGAATATGGTGAGGACGGCGACGGTAGGTGTCATGGATTGTACCTCGGATATGTAGAATAGGGAAGTCAAAATGGGGTTTAGTGGTGGGGTTCCACGTCGTAGGGCGGGGGCTTGCTCCCGCCCAAATCTCGAAAAGGCTAGAGTGGCAAAGAGTTTTCGCGGTAACGGCGGGCGCAAGCCCCCGCCCTACAACAATAGCGATCTCTTCGACAAACCAAAATTTGCCCGTGGAGAAGCCCCTGCTCTCCAAATCCCCATTGTATCACGAACCCCCAAAAAAGTCAAGCGCGGG
>JAFULU010000382.1 GCA_017483125.1 Clostridia bacterium | reverse complement strand
TACACCAAGAAAAATCATACCCGATACCGAGCGGAAACTTGCTCTCCTCATCCACCGCTTCGCGGTCCCCCTTCCCCGCTGGGGAAGGCAAAGGAACGGACCGACAAACCCAAATTTGCCCCCTACACTCTACCGAAAGGAGCCCCGCCATGGCCATCTTCCGCCGCCGACCGCTGTTCCTCTGCTGCTTTGGCTTTACCCTCGCGTCGCTGGCGGGGTTTTTCCTGCCGCTTGCGGGGAAAATGGTGATCGGCGGGTGTCTTTTGGTCGGGGCTGTCCTGTTCTGCGCTTGGAGGCTTGGGCGGGGTGATCGGCTCCGCGCGGTCATAGGCGGTATTCTTTGTTTACTTGTGTTAGTGGGATTTCTTCTTTCCCATTTGTGGTTTTTCGGAAACAACGCGGTAGCTCTGCGTGAGCTGGAGGGTCAGACCGTGACCGTCACGGGCACCGTCACCGACCGCCGCGGGTCGGGTGGGTTCATGACCTCCTACGCCTTGGAGCTGGGCTCTTTGGACGGTGCGCCCGCCCGTGGAAAGGTGCTTCTGACCTGTCATTACGTCTCGGATCTTCAGCCCGGGCACGGGGTTCAGATGGAGGTCACGGTGATCTCGCTGGACGAGGCCGCGGGGGACGGGTACGACGCCACCGCTCTCATGGGCGATGGGTATGTGGCGGGGCTTCTGTCCGAGAGCGAGGAGACGGTGACGGTTACAAATGAAACCGCGGGTGGGCTTGCCGTCCGAGCGGGGCGTATCCGCAGGGCCTTGGCGGCAAGGCTCAACGGGACGTGTCCCGACGCCAAGGGGCTTCCCGCGGCTCTCCTGCTGGGTGACCGCACCGCTCTGGCCGACTCTCTGCGCCGTGATTTTTCCCGCGCGGGGGTATCCCATCTGCTGGCCATCAGCGGTCTGCACGTGACCCTTCTGTTCGGGCTTCTGGAGGGGCTATTGCGCCTGCTTCGGCTACCCAAGCGGGGACGGGCGGTGGTTCTGTTTGTCTGCGCGCTGGGGTATCTGACCCTTCTGGGCTTCCCTCCCTCGGCCACCCGCGCGGTGGTCATGCTGGGGGCGGTGTACCTCTCCTACCTCCTCTCGGCGCGGGCGGATCCCCTGACCTCCCTTGGGTTGGCGGGGGCGTTGATCCTTGCCGTGACCCCGTATGCCGTAGCCGACGCGGGCTTCTGGATGTCCTATCTGGCCACGCTTGGGCTGGTGGCGGTCATGCCCGAGGTGAACCGCATCGCAAAGGAGCGGGCGGGGCGTGCTTCCCTTCTCGCGGTTGGATTTTTCAAGGCCTTGACGGGTATTATCGTGGGACTTGTGGCCATGAGCTTTACCCTGCCCGTGGTGGCGGCGGTGATCGGGGAGATGGGGGTTCTGTCTCCCGTGTCTACTCTGGTTCTGACCCCTTTCTGCGGAATCGTTCTGGTGCTGTCTCTCTTGACTCTTCCCTTTAGTGGGAGCGTGGTCGGGACTCTGCTCGGCGGGCTGGCCGAGGGGGTATGCGGGGTCATGGCGTCGCTGGCCGCTTGGATGGGTGAGCCTTCGTGGGCGGTGGTGTCCCTAAAGCATCCCGCCGTCGCGCCCATTGCCTTTTGTATGCTGGCGGGGGCCTTGATCCTGCTGGCGGTGAGGCTGCCCAAAAGGAAGCATTGGACGGTGGCTCTGCCTCTGCTGGCGGGGTGGATCGCCATCGGCGGGGTGCTGGGTATTCATGCGCTTTTGACCGATGGGGAGATGACCCTGGACTTTGTTCAGCCCTCGTCCCAGTCGGATATGCTGGTATTGACCGAGGGGCACGAGGCGGTGGTCATGGACCTTTCCAACGGCAGTCTCACCGCCATGAGTCGGGCGGCGCGAACAGCCGAGGAGGCGGGGGCTACCGAGATTGCGGTGCTGATGCTGACCCACTACCACTCCCGGACGGCGGGGTCTCTGACCGCTTTTCTGTCCCGCGAGACGGTGCGAGAGCTGTGGCTTCCAAAGCCCGACACCGAGGAGGAATACTACCTCCTGCTCTCCTATCTGGAGAAGGCCGAGGCCGCGGGGGTGCCCGTGTGTCTGTACGGGAAGGGGGAGTCCCTGACCCTGTTCGGCGGGTGTCAGGCGGTACTGGAGACGGCTATGCTGGAGCGTTCGGTACAGCCCGTCCTGCTTCTGTCCCTGGACGCGGGGGCGGGGAGTCGGGTAGTCTACTGCGGCTCGGCGGTCTTTGAGAGTGAGCTTTCGGGTCCCGCGTCCGCTTTGGTGGCCGAGGCTGATACCGTGATCTTCGGAAACCACGGGCCGCTGACCAAGGCTCCCTTTGGCGAGGGGCTGACCTACCGCGAGGGGGCCGCCGTGATCCTCTCAGGCGAGGGGGACGTGGCGGGGTGGTTCGTTCCCGCCTCTGTTCAAGAACAGATCCTTTGGATGGGAGAATGGACGGGGAAAATGACCGTATATCCCTGACCGTTTCAATACGCATTACGAATTTGAATCAACAACCATACAAGTGAGGAAAAAACCATGACCAATCTGGAAAAAATGCACGCCACCATGCTGTATGATCCCGCTGACGGGGACATTATGACCGAGCAGACCGCCTGTCTGGACCGTTTGTACGATTTCAACCACACCCGCCCCACCGAGATGGATAAGCGGCAGGCGCTCCTGAAGGAGATGTTCGCCGAGATCGGGGAGGGGTGCTACGTCGAGCCGCCCTTCCACGCCAACTGGGGTGGTAAGCACGTCCATTTCGGCAAGTTCGTCTACGCCAATTTCGGGCTGACCATGGTGGACGATACCCATATTTACGTGGGGGACTACACTCTCTTCGGCCCCAACGTGGTGGTGGCCACGGCGGGGCATCCCATTGACCCCGAGCTACGGGCCAGGGGGTTGCAGTACAACGCCGCGGTTCACATTGGCAAGAACTGCTGGATCGGCGCGGGTGCGCTCATCATGCCCGGGGTGACCATCGGGGACAATACCGTCATCGGGGCGGGGAGTGTGGTGACCCGTGATATTCCTTCGGGAGTCGTGGCTGTGGGGAATCCTTGTCGGGTGATGAGGGAGATCGGCGAGCGGGATCGGGAGGTCTATTTTAATGATAAGAGGGTCAAGGACTGCGGTTTCTGATGCTTCCCTGCCCCAAGGGATCCTTTTGCGGAAAAGCCCGATTTTTTGCGACTTTTCCGCAAAAATCCCTTGACAAATCCCCCTCTTTATGCTATAATCATCCCATTCAAAGCGTTACGAACCGAAAGAAGTACGCCGAAGCTACGATTTCCAGAGAGACTGCGGTCGCTGTGAGCAGTCAATCGGGTCGGCTGAATACATTCGGTCAGCTACGCACCGAACCCGCCTCGGCGGCAGTAGGCTGTGTCGGGCGCGCCCGTTATCGCGCGGGAGTATCATCGGTACTCCGTAAGGTCACCCTTGTGAAGGGGTGATAAATCGAGGTGGTAACACGCTCGCGCTGTGCGAGATCGTCCTCTGCTTGGCTATGCCGCGCAGGGGGTTTTTCTTTTCCCCGCGATGCTATATGCAATGCTTTGAAAATCATATCGGTGAAACACCGAGAAAGAAGGTCCCCCATGCCCATTACCGAATATCTGGAAAGACACGCAAGACTCCACCCCGACGAGGTGTCCCTGGTGGAGATCAACCCCGCCAATCAGCCCGAGAAGAGCACCACCTGGCGGGAATATAATCTGATCGAGGCCGCCGAGGGTCAGCGGTACCGCCGCGAGATGACCTGGCGGGATTTCGATATCCGCGCCAACCGCTTCGCCAACCTCCTGCTCTCCCGCGGTGTCAAGCGGGGGGACAAGGTGGCGGTCCTGCTTATGAACTGCCTGGAGTGGCTCCCCGTCTACTTCGGCGTGCTGAAGGCGGGGGCCATCGTGGTGCCCATGAACTACCGCTACGCCTCCGACGAGATCAAGTACTGTCTCGACCTGGCCGACGCGCGGATGCTGGTGTTCGGGCCCGAGTTCACCGAGCGCGTGGACGCGGTGCTTCCCGAGCTGACGGGCATCACCGATTTCTTCTTCGTGGGCAAGGAGGCCGAGTGCCCCGCCTACGCTTCCCTGTACAATAAGATGGTATACTACTGCTCCACCATCGCCCCCGCCGTGGAGCTGTCCGACGACGACTACGCCGCCATCTACTTCTCCTCGGGCACCACGGGCTTCCCCAAGGCCATTCTGCACGATCACCGCGCTCTCATGGCCTCCGCCAAAACCGAGCAGGCTCACCACGGCCAGACCCGTGACGACGTGTTCCTCTGCATCCCTCCCCTGTACCACACGGGCGCCAAGATGCACTGGTTCGGTTCCCTTGTGGCGGGCGGTAAGTCGGTTCTGCTCCGCGGCGTCAGCCCCGAGTGGATTTTGCAGGCCGTGTCCGAGGAGCGGGCCACCATCGTGTGGCTGTTGGTGCCGTGGGCCCAGGATATTCTGGATTCCATCGACCGAGGGGATCTGAAGATGGACGAGTACCGTCTGTCCCAGTGGCGGCTCATGCACATCGGTGCCCAGCCCGTGCCTCCCTCTCTGGTCAAGCGCTGGCAGGAGAAGTTCCCCGGCCAGGACTACGATACCAACTACGGTCTGTCCGAGTCCATCGGCCCCGGCTGTGTCCATCTGGGTGTGGAGAACATCCATAAGGTGGGCGCCATCGGTGTCGCGGGCTACGGCTGGGAGACCAAGATCGTGGACGAGCATCGCAACCCCGTCGCGCAGGGCGAGGTGGGTGAGCTGGCGGTCAAGGGCGACGGTGTCATGAAGTGCTACTACAAGAATCCCACGGCCACCGCCGAAATTCTGACCGAGGACGGCTGGCTTCTGACTGGCGACATGGCCCGCATGGACGAGGACGGCTTCATCTACCTGGTGGACCGCAAGAAGGACGTCATCATCACGGGCGGTGAGAACCTGTACCCCGTTCAGATTGAGGACTTCCTCCGCGCCCATGAGAAGATCAGCGACGTGGCGGTCATCGGTCTGCCCCACGACCGTCTGGGCGAGATCGCGGCGGCCATCATTCAGATCAAGGAGGGCATGGACTGCACCGAGGAGGAGATCCAGGAGTTCTGTCTGGGCCTGCCCCGCTACAAGCGCCCCCGCAAGATCATCTTCGCCGACGTCCCCCGCAACCCCACGGGCAAGATCGAAAAGCCCAAGCTCCGCGAGCGGTACGGCGCGGATCGGTTGGTGGAGAGCGCGACCAGTAATTGATATTACATTGTATGAGAAAAGGAACCTCTGAGTTGGGGGTTCCTTTTTGGGTTGGACTTTCAAATTTGGGTTTATCGGTCTGTTTGATAGCATACCGCTGTCTACCCCTCATCCGTCGCCCGCCGCACTTGCTGGGCGACACATTCCCCCGAGGGGGAAGGCTACCTGAGGAAACCGTCCTTTGTTTTATACTACATAGAAAAACAAATGTTCGGGTGTAGG
>JAFULU010000381.1 GCA_017483125.1 Clostridia bacterium | reverse complement strand
GCCCTCCGCACCCCCACCTCCAGCCTCTACATCCTGTCCAACTTCCCCGGCATGGTCATGATCGCGCCCCTCCTGCTCCTGCTCAACTTCGCGGGGCAGTCCCTGACCAACGCTGTCATCGCCTTCGCCATCTTCCTTGTCCTGTGGCTGTCCTATTCCATCTTCCTGTTCCGCAGAAGGATCTTCAAGAAGAAGTACCAAAGCAAGCCCGTACAGGTATGGGAGGACGACGACTGATCCGCAATTTCCCCAATAAAAAACGCGAGAGTGTCTGCCGACACTCTCGCGTTTTCTGTTTTCGGAGCTTTTCCGAGCTCGGGATCAGATACCCAAGAACCGCTCGTTGGGATCTCCCTTCTGCAGGTTCTTGTAGCGGTGGAACAGGTGGACGTATTTCAAGGCGTTGAAGCGCTTGTCTCCCTTGAGCTGGTAGACCTTGTCGCCGAAGTAGATGTTGGCCTTGTTACGGCCCAGGACCGTGACGGCAGCGGTATCGTCGAAGGAGAAGATCTTCTCCTCCCCCTTCACGTTCAAGGTAATGCCGTGCCCGTACAGCTCCACGGTGGCGTTCTTGTCCAGAAGCACCTTTTTCTTGTAGGGGATGACCTCCGAGACCCGCACCTTCTCGATATACAGAGGCTGTGTCTCCTCGCGCAGGTCGATGCTGTTGATATAGGCCTCCTGGGCGTCGTACCAGTCCGCCACGAAGCGGTAGGGGAAGTCGCCCTCCAGCTCCTTGGTGGGGAGGTACTTGGCCTTGCGACGGCACTGCACACAGGTCACGGTGTCCTTATGGCTCTTAAAGGTGGACAGTCCGCAATGGGGGCAGACGTAGAGGAGTCTTTCCAGATACTCGGCGGACTTGCGGCTGCGGAATTCTCCGTCGGCGCAGGCCTCGTTGACGTACAGGTCCTCCTTGACCACCTCGTACAGCTCGTCGTCGGTCATGGTCTTGTATTCCTCGGGCATGATGACCCGGGAGACGTAGCACCGCATCTTACCCTTGCGGACCGTATGGCCCCAGCGGGGCTCCACGCCGTAGCCTCCCTCCAGGCGGTAGAGGAGGATGGGCATACCCATCTTCTTGGCCAGGGGGATGATGGCGGGGCTCATGTACTCGGTGCGGCCGCTGTAGGTGCGGTTACCCTCGGGGGCGATGGCGATGGAGCCGCCCTCACGGGCCACCCGCAGGCAGGTCATGACGGCGCGGACGTCGGCGGTCTGCTTCTTGATGGGGATGGGGGCGATGAGCCAACGGATGAGGTTGGACACCCAGCCCAGGGAGAAGATATCCTCGGTGGCCAGATAGTAGATGTTGCCCTTCACCGACATACCCACGAAGAACTGGTCGAAGGGGGTCTGGTGGTTGAGGAGGATGCAGTAGGGGCGGTCCTCCCACTGGGCGAACTTCTCCACCTTGGCGTTGTAGCGGAGCTTGCAGTAGGTGCCCAGGGTGTAGTACAGGATGTTGCGGACCACCTTATGACGGGGGCGGATCCAGGGCTCGGTCTTCTTTTTGGGGGCGGGCTTCTTGACTTGCTCGTCTGCCACGGAGTCATCACCTCTTTCGCGGAGATTGTATTTGTGTTCAATGTATGAACTGTCTATAAATAATATTATACGGCATTTTGGGGGTTCTGTCAAGTTGATTTGTCAAATTCTGTGAGAATTTACAATTTCCGACGGTTTTCGCGGTTTTACACGAGGTTCATTTCTGCTGTGGGTGGGCTTCACAGCACATTCCACCAAAAAATACCCTCCCGCACAGGCGAGAGGGTAAGGATTCGTTACAGATCGCGTTCCTTGCGTCTCCTGCGGAGCACACCCACAGAGGCGGCGGCCAGGGCGGGGAGCAGGAGGGAGGCGGTGAGAGCCGAGCCACAGCCCTTGGGGGCCGCGGTGGGGGCTTCGGTGGGAGCCTCGGTAGGCGCCGCGGTGGGAGCCTCGGTAGGAGTCTCGGTGGGGGCCTCGGTGGGAGCTTCGGTAGGCTCCTCGGTAGGTGCCTCGGTGGGGGCCTCGGTCTCTACGGGAGGCTCGTCGGTGCGGAGGCGGTAGACACGGCCCTCGCCGGCGCGGAAGGTCTCCTCCATGACGCCGTCCTTGATCTCCACGGGGATGTACTCACCAATGAAGGGGTCGAAGTACTCCAGCCACTTCACGTCTCCCGACAGATCCACGTTGAACTTGCAATCCAGGGTGTTCCGCTTGGTGTTCTTGTTGAAGAGCATGATGTAGCGGTCCTCGCCCTCCTTGGGCTCCATGACGCTGATGATGAACTCAAAGCGCTTGCTGGCGGGCTGGATGAAGTAGTCCTCGGGAAGGGTCTCCACACCGCCTGCGGGGCGGGTATGGTAAGCGTGGGCCACGTCCTGGTTCATGAGGATGGAGGACAGGCCGCGGACCTCCCAGTTCAGCTCGCTGAAGGCGGCAAAGAGCTCGGGATCGCGGATGGTGCCGTCACGGTAGATGAGGGAGTCGCGGAAGCCCTCGCCCTCGGTGTCGGAGGAGCCGGGGCAGACCAGGTTGAACCAGGAGAGAGCCTTGAAGCCGTAGGCCAGGTAGCCGTAGACGTTCCAGCGCATCTCATTCACGGTAGGCATACGGGTGCCGTTCCAGGCGGTGGACTGGGGGAAGGCGTGGGTCTTGAGCTTGCCGTTCTCGTAGGCCACCTTGCGGAGGACCTCCATGTCGGCGAAGATGTCGGTCAGCACCACCCCGCCGTCGCGGAAGGGGTAGTAGTCGTGGGACAGGTACTCGATGTTCTCGGGGCCGATGGTCTGCACAAAGTTGGTGACGTGCTGCTCATAGGTACCGCCCAGGGCCCACTCGGGAGCGTAGCTGGGGAAGAGGTTGGTCAGGGGGTAGCGGGTCTGATCCATCTCGCGGTAGATCTTGGACAGGCGGGCGATCTCGGGGAACTTATCGGCGGTGGGCTCGTCCACCACGTGGTAGCCCACGCAGTGCTCCTTGCCCGCGGCGTACTCCACGCCGATGGCGATATTCTTCTCGGCCATACTGCCGTTCATGTAGTAGACCATGTTGCGCTTGGCGTACTGCTCCTCAACGTTGTTCCAGTACTCGGCATCGAACATGGCACCCGAGCCGAAATCACGGGGGAACAGATTGAAGTTGAGGCCCGCGGCGGCCATCTGATCCAGCTGGTACTCGTAGCTGTCCTTCTCAAAGGAGTAGAAGGTCACCCAGGAGCCGATGAGCAGGTCGTCGGTGGTGACGTCGTCGGCCATGATCTTTTCGCGGTAGGCTTGCTTCTTGGCCTCGTACTCGGCGTCGGTGGCGGCCTCCTCGGCGTGGGCGGTCAGGGTCATGGCGGGGAGGGCCAAGGCCGAGAGCAGCATGAGGGCGGCCATGATACGGCACAGGGCGCGGAGAATGGACTGTTTTTTCATAGTAATTGTCTCCTTTCGGGGGAGGATGGGGTCATCCGTACCGTCATTATAGCATATTTTTCCCCTTAGCACAAGAGAAAGGCGGCACTTTTCGCATTTTTGGCAATGTGTACAAAAAGAGAAGGGCTCCCTTTGGCAGGGAGTCCTTCGGCTTTGGATCAGACCCCAAAGGCGCGGCAGAGGCGGGTCTCGGGGGCGGTCACGGTCTCGTGGGTGAAAATTATGACCCAATCCAGGGTGGTATCGAACACGTAAAGGTCCTCGGGGAGGGTCAGCTCGTGGGGGGCTTCTCCCGACAGGCGGGTGCAGTCTCTCCACTCGTATTCGATGCGGTCGGAAAGCTCATGGGGCTCGGCCATGGCCACAAAATCGCAGACCTCCCGCCCATAGCGGAGCAGACCGCAGGGCTTGTGGGAGGATTCCGACTCCGACATGAAGAGCACGGTGCCCGTCCGACTCCGCAAAAGGGAGAGGGCGGTATCAAAGTCCACCGAGGGAAGGTCGGGGGACATCTTCTCCCAGAGGCAGGCCTCCTCGTACCACTCGTCGAAGTCGCCGCCCGCAGTCTCAAGCTCCTCCCGCCGCATAGGGTGGAACATCTCATAATCCTCCTTGGAGAGGACGAAGGCGTCCATAAAGTCCCGCCGCATGACCGAGGGGAGGACGAACAATTCCAGCTTCACGGGGACACCTCCAGCATAGAAAGAATGGCCGCCACGGTTTCCCGTACCTGCTCGGCGGGGGTTACGGTGGCGGTGCCGTCCCCATCCTGCTCGCCGTAGGCACCGAAGAAGGCGTGGTTTCCCCCTTCAATGACGGTTTCGGTAAAGCCCTCGGGGAGGTTGGGTCTGTACTCCGCGTATTTCTCGCGGTTCAGAACGCCGTCCTCCGATCCGTAGACCGACAGGACAGACAGCTCGGTTCCCGACAGATCGGCGGTGGAGTAGGACCCCAGCAGGATCAGACCGTCAAAGTCCTCGGTGTGGGAGGACAGATAGGAGGCCGCCATAGAGCCGCCCAGAGAGTGACCGCCCATATACCAGTGCTCCACCTCGGGGAAGGCTTCGGGAATTCCCTCGGCGGCGTTCATATCCAGCACCGCCAGACGGAAGGGCATTTCAACCAGCACACAGAGGATCCCTTCGGAGGCCAACGCCTCCATGAGGGGGGTATAGGCGGTGTGCTCCACCTTGCCCCCGGGGTAGAAGATCAGCCCCGCGATGGGGTCCCTGCCCTCGGGGCGGGTGATGAGAGTGCCGTCCTTCCATTCCTCGCTGATCACGGGCGCGGCAGGGACAAAGGCCTCCAACGCGTCGAGATCGGCGCGGTAGTAGTCCCCCAGATACAGGGCGACGGCCGCCGTCAGGGCGATCACCGCCGTGAGGATCACCGAAAGGGAGATCCACAGCTTTTTCTTACGGGCAAAAGCAGTCATGTCAGTCCTCCGTCACGGTCTTCAGCAGGATCTTTTGGTCAAACCCGCCCCGCTTGGCGGCCTTTTCGGCGCGGACGGCCTCCAGCTCGGCTACGGTATAGCCGCGGGCCTTGGCGCAGGCGTGGATGACCTCCATGAGGTCGGCCAGCTCCTCGATATTTTGGTCTTGGTGATACTCGGCCAGCTCCTCGTCCAGCTT
>JAFULU010000380.1 GCA_017483125.1 Clostridia bacterium | reverse complement strand
TTGCATTTTGCATTTTGCATTTTGCATTCTCAAGCTCCCCGATAAACCGCAATTTACCCCCAAAAAAGGAACACCCCTCGGCATCCCAAGGAGTGTCCCCACCTATCGAATTATTCCTCCCCCGTAAACACCACGTTCACGTACTCAAAGCGACTGTTGTCCGTGGGATGGATCTCCACCCCGTCCCACTCCTGCCGACTGCCGCCGTAGTACACCGTATGCAGTCCGCAGCAGTTGAGGAAGGCCTGGGATCCCACCGACTTCAGTCCCCCCTTGGGCAAAGTCAGGGACCCCAAGGAACGGCAGCCGTTGAAGGCGCAGGCACCGATGGCGGTGATGGTGTCCCTGGCCTCCACCCGTTGCAGGCTCACGCAGGTCTGGAAGGTCATGGCGGGGATCTCGGTCACCCCCAAGGGCAGTACCACCGCGGTCAGCTCCCCGCACATATCGAACATGGCGCGGCCAAACTCGGTGACCTTCCGGGGCAGGGTCACGGTTTTCAGGGACGAGCACCCCTGGAAGGCACTCCCCTTGATGATCGTCACGGTCTCGGGCAGGGTCACCGCCGTCACCGACTTGAAGCCCTTGAAGGCCCCCGCCGCCACGGCGGTCACGGTATCCCCATAGGGAGACTTCTCGGGCACGAGGATCTCCCCCGCGTAGGTGCGGTCAGCCCCCTTGATCTTGCAGGTGCCGTCGCCTTGGGAGATGAACAGCACCCCGCCCTCGGTCACGTCGGGATGGAGCACCCCCTCGGTGGCAGGCTCGGTGTCGCCTTCGGTCTCGGCAGGGGTCTCCACCGTACCGTCGGTTTCCTCCCCCGTGTCGGTCTCCCCGTCGGGCTCGGTGGGCTCCTCCCACTCCTTTTCCGTGGTCTCGGACTCCACCGTATCGGGGGGAGGCGGCGTCACCCAGCCCCCCCGTCCCGCCAGCACAATGGCCACCAGTACGCTGATACTCACCGCGGCGCAGAGCACCGCCACACCCCAGCCGCTGCCAAAGAAGCGGGACAAAGCCGTATCGGCCCGCCGCCCCCGTACCAAAGGAGCCGCCGTCGGGGTGAACAGGCTCATGGATTCCTCGATCAGGTCAAGATCCAGATCGCTCATACAGGCAAACGCCGTCATGCCCTTCATACCGTGTACCCCCTTTCGGCCAGATACGCCCGCAAGGCCTCACGGGTACGGTGCAGCTTCACCGCCGCGGTGTTGGACTTCAAGCCCAGCCGCCGCGCCAGCTCCTCCACGGGCAGGGCGTGAAAATACCGCCCCATGAACAAAAGCCGCTCCTGCTCGGGGAGAGTCCGCAAGAAAGCCGACAAAATCTCCGCCAGCTCGGGGGAATGCTCCTCGGGGAGGGGGATACACTCCTCCAGCTCCTCCAAGGCCACGGTCAGGTTTTGGTCGCGGCACTCCCCGCGGTTGTAGCGCAGGCGGTTGATGGAGAGATTGCGGGTGATGCGCAGAAGGAAGGCCCGCAGGGGACTGGGCCGCTTGGGGGGAATGGCATTCCACGCCCGAAGCCACGTGTCGTTGACGCACTCCTCGGCGTCCTGCTCACTGCGCAGAATGCTCATGGACAGCCGCTTGCAATCCCCCCCGAACTGCCGCTCACAGACCGCGATGGCCTGCTCGTCACGGGCGAAGTAAAGATCAAGAATTTGTTCGTCTCGCATGATCATAGTCCTTTCCAAGTACTGGCATATGGGTGCCTCAAAAAACTCACCGCGCGAGGGGTTTTCAGAGGTTCCCATAGATGCCCTCACCTATATAAACACGCTCCACCCCGCCCATATGACAAAAAAGAGAAGAAAACCGCAAAAAATCCGCAAAAAATTTCCTTCTCTTTTCATGTCATAAGGGTCAAAACCTCATCTCGCCACGTCAATGAGCTTCCCGTCCACGAATCTGACCAGTACTTCCCTCTCCACCAGCATCTGCGCCCCTCGCATCCCCGCGCTCACCGTGATCCTCTCGTGCTCGGCGGCGGTGGCATCGAAATAGGTGGGGAATTTCTTCTTCATGCCGATGGGGGAGCATCCGCCGCGGATGTAGCCCGTCAGACCCAGAAGTTCCTTGACGTGGACCATCTCGATCTTCTTGTTCCCCGTCAGCGCGGCGGCGGCCTTCAGGTCGATCTCCCTGTCCACGGGAATGCAGAACACTAAATGCCCCGTCTTGTCCCCCTTGGCCACCAGGGTCTTGAAGACCATGGGCAGAGGCAACCCGATCTGGGCGGCAATGTGGGTCCCCGACAGATCGTTTTCGTCCACCTCGTAGGTCAGTACCTCGTAGGGGATCTTGGCGGCATCCAGCTGCCGCATGGCGTTGGTCTTGGGTGCCTTACTCATATCACAGCTCCTCCTTCCCCGCGATCAGCTCTCTCGCGGCGGCCCGCTGGGAGTCGGTGACGTCCAGACCGCCCAGAATACGGGCGATCTCCTCCACGCGGTCGGCCTCCTCAATACGGCGCACGCTTGTCTCGGCACGGGTCTCCCCGCCCGTTACGGTCTCCTTCTTCTCAATGACGTAGTGGGCGTCGGCCAAGGACCCGATCTGGGCCGAGTGGGTCACGCAGATCACCTGGGACCCCTTGGCGATGGTGGCCAGCTTGATGCCCACCTTTCTGGCGGTGCGGCCCGAAATACCCGTATCCACCTCGTCGTAAATGGCGGTGGGCACCCCGTACCTCTCGTTGAGCACGCTCCGAATGGCCAGCATGATGCGGGACAGCTCACCCCCCGAGGCGATGCGGACCATAGGCCCCACAGGCTCTCCGGGGTTGGCGGAAAGCAGGAACTCTACCTCATCGCGGCCAAAGGCCCCGAACTCAGCGGAAGCCCTCACCGCCACCTCAAACCGCACCTTGGGCATATCCAAAAAGGCCAACGCCTCCTGCACGGCCCGGCTCAAAGCCTTGGCGGCAGACCTGCGGATCTCGGTCAGCTCTGCGGCTCGGTCGGCAAGACGCTGGCGAAGCCCCGCTTCCTCCTGCTCCAGCTCCTCGATCCGCTCGTCGGCGGTGTCGATGGCCACCAGCCGCGCGGCGGCCTCCTCGCGGAACTGCAGAATGGCCTCCACCCCCGCGCCGTACTTCCGTCCCAGACGGCTGATGGTGTCCAGCCTCCCCTCCAGCTTATCCAGCTCGGCGGTGGGATCCCCCACGTCCTCGTCGGCAAACTCCCGCACCCGCTCGGCGATGTCCTCAGCCTCGGCGCGGATGGCGCCAATGCGCTCGATCAGCTCGTCGCACTCGGGGATGATCCCCGCAATGGCGGTCAAAGCCCCCTCGGCGCGGTCGCAGAGAGCCGCCACGGTAGCCTTCTCCCCATCGCACAGGGCGCGGCAGGCCAGATTCACCTGGCGGTTGATCTTCTCCAGATGGAGGAGCTTGTCCCGCCTCTCGATGAGCTTCTCCTCCTCCCCAGCGCGGAGCTTGGCGGCGTCGATATCCTGGATCTGAAACTCCAGCATCTCTCTGAGACGGATCCGCTCGGCCACGTCACGGCGCAG
>JAFULU010000379.1 GCA_017483125.1 Clostridia bacterium | reverse complement strand
TCCGAGTTTAGCATTTCAATCCACACCCCCGCGTGGGGGGTGACTGGATACGGCGGCGGAGTTCGTCAGCCCGAAGGTATTTCAATCCACACCCCCGCGTGGGGGGTGACAATACCCCATTCTTCAGGCATTGATGATGGTGTACATTTCAATCCACACCCCCGCGTGGGGGGTGACTGGTGTCCTCGGGGAGGATCACCGAGAGCTTGCCCTATTTCAATCCACACCCCCGCGTGGGGGGTGACCTTGGTGTATGCTCTCTTCAGTGCTCCCTTGATTTATTTCAATCCACACCCCCGCGTGGGGGGTGACGCAAAAGCTCACAAAAAGTGGGCTTTTGTTTTGTGTATATAACACAGTTTTTTGATCATTTCTCCGAAAAAGATCCTTTATGGTGAGTTTCTTCGCCGAAATGATCGCCTTTGTAGCGCGCGAACCTCTCACGGGTTCTCTGTGGGCTATGGCTTCGCACGCGGGAAAAACTAAATGATCATAGGATCGTCGGGCAGATAGGTTTCCTTACAGCCAAAATGCTCGATCTTGTTCTCATATTTGTTTCCGAGATAGTAAAACCGAAGGCTGTCGGTCTCCTCGTCCATGAGGGATACCAATTTGGCTTGCAGGATTCGACACTGCGCCGCGTCCAATTTACATTCAAATACCGAATTCTGCACGCGCTGGCCATAGTTCACGCATTGCTTGGCGATCTGTCGCAGGCGTTTCTTTCCTTGCGGTGTTTCGGTATTGACGTCATAGGTTATGAGTACCAGCATAATTCCGCCTCACTTCCACAAAAATGGCGGGTATTCATCCAGATCCCCACGCATGTAACGGGCAAGCAGAAGCGCTTGCGCATACGGGACCATCCCCCATGCCAGCTTTTCATCCAGATAGGGGTGGGTGATCTTCTCCTTCTTCCGCTCCTGCCACTGCTTCAGGAAGGTCTTTCTGCCCGTATCCGTCAACAGAACCGCTCCGGATTCCTGATAATCAAAATCCTTGGCGGACAAAACGCGGTTGTTGATGAGGGTCAATACGAAGCGGTCGGCCATGCAGGGGCGCAGCTCCTCCATCAGATCCAGCGCCAGCGAGCTTCTGCCGGGGCGGTCCTTGTGTAAGAAGCCGACGTAGGCATCCAACCCCACGCTCTCCAGGGCCGACGCGCAATCATGGGTCAAGAGGCTATAGGCAAAGGACAGCATCGCGTTGACGGGGTCAAGGGGCGGTCGGCGGCTCCGCTGGGCAAAGGAGAAGGTATCCTTTTGCCCGAGGATCATATGATCCAGCACACCGAAATAGGCCGCCGCTCCGACTCCCTCCAAGCCTCGCAGGGTCTCGGTATCCGTACAGGCACGAACTTGAGGATATAGATTCTTCAAGATGTCTTCTGCGTTCCGCAGGGCGGAGGTATCCACCCGCAGTCCGTTATCACGGCAGGTGCGAGCAATACTGTGGGCCGAATTATACAGCTTACCGAAGATCATATTGCGAGCGATCCGACAGGCCGAGCGGTCATCATCCGCCTCCCGATACTGCTGACGGCGGAGCAGAACATTTCCATTGTTCTCGCCACTCACCCGCGCCAGGAATCTGCCTCGTGGCGTGCAGAAGGCCAGGCCGATCCCTTTATCCGCGCAAGCACCCATCAGGGCAGGTGACGCGCCGGCATAGGAAAAGGTGACGATCTCCTGCAGGGTATGCAGAGGATACCGCGCCGCGACATCCTCCCCTCGCTTGGCCACGACGTTCTCCCCGTCCAAGGCCAGATAGATATCCTCACTGGTCACGAACAGGGTGTTCAAAAGCTGCTTCATTCGTCTCCTCTCCCTTCTTCGGTCGATCCAATACGGTCACTTCCCCTCATGGCTTCCTCCATAGATTTGTCCAGATAATCGCCTACCCGCTTTTGCTTGAGCATTTTGGGTAGACAATACTCTGCCAAGGAGCAGGCGTTGCACCCCTTGAAGGGCTTGACCCGAGGCGTATGACCGCGCTTGAAGCAGTCATGCATTTCGGAAAGATGATCCCGCACCCGATCGCGCAGCTCGGCGGTGAAGATCACCTCCTCGCGGCGGCGGGTTTCTCCGTAGAACAAAGCGCCTCGTTTGATCTCACAGGACAGCATCTCCTCCAGACACATGGCCTGCCCGCAGAGCTGGAGACGGTCAGCATCGTTTTCCTTGGGCTGACCCCGCTTGTATTCTACGGGATAGGGCTGCCACAATCCTTCCTTGTCCTGCAACGGGATCCCATCCTCGCTACGGTGGAACTCGATCACGTCGCACTGTCCCGAAACACCCAGATCACGGGATTGGATATGGACCCCTCGCAGGATATACAGGTCTCCGCGGCTCTCCCGATCGGCGCTGTCGTGGGCCTTACGGTGGAGGAGATCCCCCTCCACCGTTCGCAGATTCTCCGCCCAGAGCTGTTCTATGTGGATCAAGGCCCACTGTCTACGGCAGAAGGCAAAATGCTGAAGCCCCGAGAGCTGGAGCCATTCGTCCTCCTGATACTCCATCAGATCATGCGGGTGCAGGTCACGCCGACAGGGAGAGCCGTCTCGTTCACGCTGACCTCATAGTCGGTGTAGGCGCGAGCAGGCAGACCGCTGTCATCTTTGCGGGTGACCTTGACCAGATCAAAGAGCTTGTGGGCGGGGGCATTTCCAAACTCGCTGTCGTGCTTGAAGACGATCAGTTCTCTGACCGCCATCTTGCCGCGGGCAGCAGAGTGATCCAGCTCGAACATATTGATGATGGCCTGCCAGAGTAGCGACAGATCCTCCTCGGAAAATCCCGTGGTCTTGCGGGCCAGGTTGGCGGAAACGAAGCCCTCGCAGCGGTAGAGACCGTAGGGGACGATGTATTTGCGGCCCATAGTCATTGTACCCTTGTTCTCCAAATCGCTTTCTGTCGCCTGTGCAACTCTTGTAAGGCCAACATCCATAGCCGTAACCGGCTCCACGCTTTGAGCAAAGGTCAGCTGTACCGGGCCTCTTACCTGCCCGCTATTCATACCGGCAAAAGTCGTCATAACTGCACCGAAAGCGCGAATATCGTAGAAGGTATTACACATATAATTGAGGATGGCTTTATCCTTTTCCGCACTTTTTAGTTTTTTCAGATCCTTTTTGAGGATACCGACACTTTCGCAACCCTCCTCATCATTCTTGTTGAGGGAAATAAACTTTTTGATGTAGATCCGATACCCTTCCTCGCCTTCTTTGACCGTATCCACATAATCGCGGATTTTTCTCTTCAGGCAAACGTCGGTAATCAGACCGCGCTGGGTCAAGGGATCGATGCGGGGCATGTTGTCCGCGTCGGGGTCTCCATTGGGATTTCCGTTCTCCACATCGAACAGAATGACAAAATCATAGCGATTCTTGATTGCTTCAGACATTTTCATTATCCTCCTTTTGCATGATAGCCTGTCTTTGATGGTAATAACCTAGGAAAAAAGCATTCTTCTCATGAATAGTACTCTGCATCTTAATTTGTGCATAATCGACCTTTCCCATGATCTCTTGGATCAATTTGTCCTTGTTCACATATGTTCCGTTATCCTGTTGGCGCAACTGTTTCATGTGCTTCCTATTCAACTCCGCCAGATCGCTGAAAACGAGAGCTGGGGTTTCAGCCATAGGTGTCAAATACCGGTCTGCCATAGTAGAATTCAACTCGGTATTTCTATGTTTGTTTACAAGATACTGCACACTCTCATAAACGGCAAACAAACGACCCAAGCAGTAGGGCGTGTAGTCTTTGTCGGGATTCAGACTCATTTTTAATACCTCCTCTGGAATATATGTCACCCCTGTTGGGACGTTTTTCTGTAGTTGCAAGTAGAATGCTTTGATCAGAGCAGCTTGAATGTAAGAGACCCTCGATGTGGTCTTTGGGCACGTATCTTCACTCTCATCGCCGGACTTCGATCTTTCTTTTTTTCTTTGTCTACGCTTTCGGCTCATAGTGTGTGCATTCATATGCATAATCTGTCCCGGATATGGGGTATTCGTCAAGATCGAACGAAGCAATTCGGCGTATAACCGATCCGCTTGCGGATCATCAAAAAGCCCTGAATCTCCGCCCGTTGGTGATATATCCTGCGAAGAGGATAAGATAGAGCGCACAATACTGCAAATTGAGATAGTCTCCCGATTTACCCATGCGGGCTTTACGATACGCATCCGTTCATGATGAGCACATACATTTTTCAGCAATTCTCCTAAGGTATTCTCATAGAAAAAGCGTACCGCGATCCGTCCGTTATTGGGAGAAAGCCAAAGTAGGAAAAAAGGCGCGTCGGGATCGATCTTTTTCTCATCAAAAACTACTGGTCTTCCTTTGGCCAGATCGTTGATCTTATCCCACAATTGATCCGAGCTATATTTTGCACCGAATAGGAACTCCTGAAAGAAACCATCAATTTCCTCGGCGGGGTCATTCATCCAAAACAGTAACGCATCACGGCCTATATAGCGCCTATGCTCCTTGCTTCTCAACAAGTAATTTAGTGCAGTTGTATAAGCAAAGGCTGCGTGCTGTCCAATGGACGAGTTATAATTTTGATCCTTTCCGTATGAGCAAAATGCAGTCTGATTAAAACTGACCAAGGAGGCTTCAGCCTGTGCACCTTTAAATCTCTTTATGGATGGATGCACATGCGGAATGGTTTCCTCCCTTCCCATTACAGAACACCGCCCCATCGGTTCGTCGGGCGAGAGATAATGCTTTTCCCACACCTCTCGGATCTTTGGATCCTCATTGACCATTTGGCCATTTACGCGAAACAGCATTTTCTTGTTTTTGATTAAGTCCTCGTAAAGATCGGCGATCGCAGGATGGCTTTTGGCCTTTTTCGGATCCCATTTTTCAAAAAAAGCTACGATAGCGCGTGCGTGATCTGAATCCACCCCGAACAACAGTTGCTTGTGGAGCTCCCGACACCTTTCAAATTTTCCAACCGCCTTTTCTTCTTCCAAACCGATACCCAGCATATAGTCCGCCAGATCGCACAGAAAATACGGCACAGGGATCTTTCCTGAACGCCCCATGTGCAAAGGACACCGATAGGTAGCTGTGGTTGCTTGAATCAATGTCAAGTTTCCTGCATCATCCAGATTCAAAAGATAATGAACATCCATATCCTCCCACCCGTATGGTGGCATTTTGTCTTGGGCAGCCATATGCTCATAATAGGACACTAACGCCCGCAGGATACTCATCCGATCACCTCCTCGGAATGACGGTCAGGAACCGTCATTCTCCCGTTTTCCAGCGACGCTTTGAAAAACAACGGCGCGATATTCTTTGGATCCGAATAATCAAGGTCGAATAGCATGAAACCCAAATCCCTATGCCCCTTAAGTTCATCGGGGCAGGGTGGAATCTCCTCGCAAAGGGAGAAATAGACTGGAAATTCACGGGTTCCAAAATAGGGCTGATGGAAGTAGGCACCTTTTTCCACCCGCCGTTTAAACATAGCACAGAACTTTCCCGGATTGTCGCTTGGGACTGCCTTATCCGTCATCTCGAAATGGGCGGAGATAACATATCTCACATCTCTGAGTATCACGGACGATCGCTGTTCGATGCTACCGTCATAATACTCCAATTTACTGCCCTTTTGGCCGAGTTCATTTCGGCGGATGTTGATAAACCGGATGGGGTTGCATACATGGATGGCATCAATCACCCACATCATTCCGGGGTGGAATAGGATGCTGTCCAGTATCCCCCTCGCCGCCGAAGGCGTCATCACGTCGTAGCTGACTCGCTCGGTCTTCATCTCGGGACGTGTAAACAAGGCGTAGTCGCCCCAGACCTCTAACTTGATAGACACTTTGGATCACTCCTTTCTGATTGGTCATTACCCATATTATAACATACAATTCTTGTTTTGGAAATACTTTTTTGAAAAATTCCTGTCAATTCTTTGACGATTTGCCATTTTTGGCATTTTGAACAATTCGCAAGACGCACCTTTGTACACATTTTAACTGTGAACCATTCAAAAAAGCCACTCTGCAACCGTAGAGTGGCTTTCATATTAAATGAACATGGCTTTACCTTGATCCACCTTGACCGAAAGCCCCGTCTCCTCGCGATACATCTCCTCATTCAACAGAACATACACCTCGCCGCCCAGATCCTCCACGTCTCCTGCGTCCAGCAGTGCCTTCAATCGGTTCGGATAGACCGTCACGCCATACCGCCCCAGCTTGCGCATCAGGGTGCGGTCGATCAGGCCGCTGCGATACCGCTCAATGAGCGTGCGGGATTCTTCAGTCGGGATATAAACCGTAACCGCGCCCGAGTCGATCAATTTGAATTCATGGGCTATATCAGCGAAGGGCAGGGTGGTTTTTTTCATCATGTTCATGATGGACTTGGCATCCTGTGCCTCTTCTCCCTTCAAGAACAGGTGCTCCTCAAAGTAGCTATGGATGACCGACTCCTCTGACGGATCAAGTATCCCATCCCATACGGATCGGCACGCGCCGATCGCGGTATCCAACATAGTGGGGGTCTTCCATTCCGACTCAAATACCCACACGTGGCTCTCTTCCCGTGGCCTTGCTCCGTTTCGGTTGCACCGTCCCGCGGCTTGCAGGATGGAATCCAGACCCGCCATCTCACGGTACACCGTGGGGAAGTCCACGTCTACGCCCGCCTCGATCAGGGACGTGGAAACTACACGGCAGGGAAGACCGTCCTCAAGGCGGGCTCGAATGATCCGCAGTTGCTTTTGCCGCTCCGCCGGGGGCATGAGAGTGGACAGATGGTATCTCCCCTCCTCCTCCAGCATCCCGTACAGCTCCTGGGCGGCGGCGCGGGAATTGACGATGCAGAGGACCTGCGGTTGACGGTTCAAGCCATCGGCCAGTTCATTTTGGGTCAGCTTCCCGCTCTTATGGAAGGTGACTCGCTGGAAGATCTCTCCCTTTCGCAGCTCGGGCGGGCAGATCTCCCGAGGCTTTCTTTGCAAATACTCCTCGAATAATGGGCCGAGTGCGGGTTGGGTGGCCGTACAGAGGATCGCGGTCACGTTGTAGGCTCGTGTCAGCTCCGCGATGGCGTAGACGCAGGGCTTCAGATAGGGCAGGGGGAGCATTTGGGCCTCGTCGAAGATCACCACGCTGTTGGCGATATTGTGGAGCTTGCGACAGGCGGAGGGGCGGTTATCGTACAGCGACTCAAAAAACTGCACCGCCGTGGTCACCACGACCGGCATATCCCAGTTCTCGGTGGCGTATCTCATTCGTTTCTGTTTGGCGTCAAGGCTCCCCTCCTCGGCGTCATCGTACACGATACCGCTATGGTGCTCCAGTACCACGTCCTCCCCCAAGATCTCTCGAAACACCGAAGCGGTCTGTTCGATGATAGAGGTATAGGGGATCACGTAAATGACACGGTCTTTTCCCGCCGCTTTGGCATGGCGCAGGGCAAAAGCCAGAGAGGAGACGGTCTTGCCGCCGCCTGTGGGAACGGTCAGGGTGAAAAGGGAGCCTGCCCCTGTTTCCCCCTGCGTCTTGCAGGTGTCCAGGATCGCGCAACGGATGCGGTTGAGCTCCCCTTCGGGCGGATACCATCCGCAAGTATAGGCATCCAGCCGTTGATTCATCTCATCCCACTTGGCCGCAACGTGATCCCGCGGCTCTCCCATGAAGGCGGCGGTGTCCAGAAAGTCCGCGTCAACGAGGCAGGAGTAGAGCATACGGGTATGAAAGAGGATCTCTTGGTAGTTCCTTATTCTGGGATCCATCGCGGGGAGCGAAGTTAGTTCGATCTCATCCTTCCATGGGCTGTAATCGTATGGCTTTACCTTGCTATATCTCTCTTTTCTACCGTAAAAGCTATCCGCGTCCGCCAGATCGTCCCGACCTCCCAGATTCATAAGTCCGCCGTGATGTCCCATTACACACATGGCGGCAATGGCTTGGCGTTTTCGGAAGCACTCGATCGCGCCGGCTGAAGCGTGATCCACCTTGGGGCCGTCTTCCATGATGCGCCGCTGGAAGCCCGCGGAATACTTGCCAATGTCATGGGCCAGCCCGCACAGCCTTCCCAATTCGCCCGCTCCAAAGGCATCCGCAAAGGACGCGCTCAGGGCCGCGGTACCTTCCAGATGCTCCTTGATGGATTGTACTTTATTTTCGGTCTTATGGGCAACGTATTTCATGGCCGCTACTCCTATGTGTGCTATCTCATTTCTTCGATTCTCTCGCAAGGGTCTGTAACTATGTATAGTGTACACTTTTTTCTGTCAATTTGCAAGTGGTTTTCAAGATTTTCAGGCATATTTCGAATGTGTTTTTGTACGAAGATGATACAACTGCATAGACAAGAAAAAGCCTGATGACTTGGACCATCAGGTCTTTTGTATGTATCGGCATGACTGCGAGGTTGACTCTAAAGAGCTTGGGCTCAGACATAACGTGATGGGGTATAAGCTTGCGTCGGAAATGTATTTCTGATGAGAAAACGAGGATTTCGTGTGGAATTTTTTGAAAAATAACCGCAAAGACAACCCCTAAAAAGGAAAGCGTAGTAAAACGTAATAATCCTTTTGTGACAACGATAACTTGACTGTCTCGTTACAGAGAATCAAGGGCTATCTCGCTTGCTCAACTGAGGTTGTTACAAGGCAGCCATCATGCGTGTCTGATTCAGATGCAGGCACGAGAAAACCACATTACGGCAAGCCGTAATGCCGAAAAGCGGAGATTTCGAGAGATTTCTCCTGCCCCAAGATGCCGAGGCATCTTGGGGCTATTTTCTGACTCTGGAGTTTTTCTAAATTTTGCAGATGCATTCCCGCGCCGAGCTTTGCTCGCGCATCATTTCGGGTCTGTAGACAGATTCGAACCAGCGAAATGCATTTTTTGATATAGATTCCCCACAGCACCGAAACTGTGGACAGATTCGAACCGCCACACACCTTTCGATGCTTTTCCAAAATCCTTCCCGTTAAAAATTTATTTACAAAGCCGTAGATGCAAAGGCATTTTGGATAGATTTGAACCACCACATCGGCTTGAAACCGTCTCAAACGGTAAATACAAAACAACTCTTTTCTTTCAATGGACAGATCCGAACTATCGAAAACCAAATACTGACCTGCTGAAGACAAAGAAAAAGCCACGGCAACAAAACCGTGGCAAATTCTTTTCGCTTTCTTCTCCCCGACAAACAGGAAACTGACTCATTCATATTTTTGATTTACTATTAACAATTCCGTGTCTCCAACGACTATGGTCTGCGGTATTTCATCGGTAGCAAAGTACGAATTAAGTGTGACGTCATATTCTATACCGTTCACTGTTATTGTATCAAAGAATACGATGTCGGCAGGGATAACGTGTGCGTTTCTTGTGAGAATATTATAATAACCATTCTCTCCCTTTATGGAATATAATCGCCCAACAAAATCCTCTCCGCTATATATTTCTCTATAAGCGTAATCTTCTTCAAATACACCGTAACCGATGAATAGTTTTCTCACGGGACGGAATGAACTAATATGTTCACCGTTGCTTTCATCAACCTGCCCCTCATTCCAAAGGACATCCATCGTGCCGTAATAGATATGATAATCTCCTGTATCTATAAAAGGATCGTCAGCAAAAAATCTGCCTGCCGCCATTTTTGAGGTTAAACCATAAGACTTACACATAACCGAAATGACAAGCAAGATAGAAAAAAATACAACTAACGCACTTGCTACACTGCCGAATATTGTAGCCGTTTTACGCATTTTTATATTCTGTCGCACAATAACCTCTTCTGGTTTATCTGTCAGAAAATAGTTTTTCTCCACTCCAAAATATTTTTCAAGTGCCTCCATTGATTCATCACAAGGAAGCCCTATTCCCGACTCCCATTTTGCAACTGCACTTCGACTAACAAATATTGCATCTGCAAGAGCTTGTTGCGATATGTTTCTTTCACTGCGTGCTTTTTTGAGTTTTTCCTTAAATTCCATAAACCTCACCTCCGTGGTTTTATGCATTAATTATAACACAAATAAGGCGAAAACGGTTGTTACTTTCATTTTCAAGGAGTGTTACTTTGACTTTTCTATCAACTAACAGGTGCATCCATAGTATATCAACCAATTTATTATAACGAAAACAGCCCTTCAATTCAACCTCATTGATGTAAACAATCGTGAATAATCAAATAATTCTTCTACATAGCCAAATGCTTATCAGCCAAGCGTTTGGCTTTTTTTATTGCAGAAAGGATGATAACAGATGAATGCAATTATCTCAAAGGGCGACAAAACTGCTCACGTTCAACTCCCCGTAGAACGAAAACAGTTGGCTGGCGCTCTCTCGTATTTGGGAGCAAATCATACTTCCGATTACGACCTCAAATATAATGAGGAAAACAAAGACGGACTCAAGGTATCGCTGGAATGCTTCGGTGTCGTAGAAAACGCAATTGCCAAGGCTCTTCCCGTTGGCTTCCGTTTTCACACGCTCAATGAGTCACTCACCTTGATGGGCAACCTCCCCTATCAGAACAGACGAGAGGTCGAAAACACAATCAAGGTTGATGGACTCGACTCCTATGAGCAACTCAACAGAATGCTGACCGAAGCCTATCCTCAATCAGTTACAACCAAGTACTACTGTCCGCTAACCATTCAGGTTCATAGCAGAGATTGCTACGGTGATATCGATGAGGATGGATATGAGGAAGATGCCGCGTTTGCAGCTCGTCACGAAGACGATATCCGTCAAGCCTTGATGGAGTATAACGCCAGCGACGAATGCAATATGGCAGAATACTTCCACGGCAATAACGGTGTCTCCGAAAAGCTCCGTTCCGCTGATCGGGATTTTGAGCGCAGAAACGATGAGCTCTACGGATGCATCACCGTGCAGACCACTTTCGGATTTCAATCCACACCCCCGCGTGGGGGGTGACCGCCGGTGGAAGGCGATTTACGCCAAGCCTCCCCGATAAACCCAAATATGTCATATTCCCCAACCCAAAAAACGGTTGCCGCCTACCACTCGGTATACGGCAACCGTTTTCTTTTTCTCCTATGGATCGGGTCTTACTCCTCAAAGCATCCGTAGGCCTCCAGCACACATCGGCCCAGCTCGTAGAGATACCCCTCGGCGGCCCGCTTCAGAGCCAAGGGGGCCTTTTGCAGGCGGGTATCCTTCTCAAAGGGGCGCTTTTTGTCGGGCGGGGTGAAGATCCCGCCTACCTCAAAGGTGAAGTAGCCGTTGTAGCCGATGTCCTTCAGCCCGTTCATGAGGGCGTCCATGCTCATGGTGCCAAGGAATGGGAGAAGGTGAGAATCGGTGTCCCCGCGGTTGTCCTGAATATGCAGGGCGCGGACGTGACTGCCCAGGATGCGAAGCTCCTCGTCCTGGGGCATCTCCTGCAGGTTAGCGTGGCCCGCGTCCCAGACGGCGTGGAACAGGGGGTGATCCACAAGGTCAATGAGCACCCGCAGATCGGTGGCGTTGTCGATCCAGTAGAGTCCGGGTACGCACATGATGTTGAAGTTCTCCACCAGAATATTCACGCCGTATTTTTCGGCTCTCTCCAGAATGGGGGCGAAGAAGGCCTTGTTGGCGATAAGAGTCTGCTGTCGGTCCAGCCCGCGGGTGTAGCCCGAATGGACCACCAGGTTGGGAATCCCCCACGC
The DNA here is from genome assembly GCA_017483125.1 of Clostridia bacterium. Lineage (GTDB taxonomy): Bacteria > Bacillota > Clostridia > Oscillospirales > CAG-272 > CAMEON01. The sequence goes on along the minus strand of JAFULU010000379.1, from coordinate 1,148 downwards.
CCCGCAGGCATCCACGCAACGAATGGTATCGGCCAGAAAGCTGCCGTCGGGATCGGTCAGCGGGGTGCCCATGGGGGAGTGGGCCTGCACCAGCCTGATACCCAGCCGATCGGCGGCGGTGCTGACCTCGTGGAAGTAGGCCTCGTAATTCTCGGCATAGACCCCCATGCGGTGGGCGCGATCCAGCCCGAAGGAGTAGTCGGCGTAGCGGAAGCCCGCCTCGCGGATGTAGCCCAGGCATTCGGTCTGGGAGTGGGTATAGTCGTGGAAATCGCTTGTTGTGGTCGCCAGCTTCATGGGGTTCCCTCCTGTATGCCCGTCGGGCGGTACTGACTCCATTATAGCACAAAGGGGCGGTGGGGTCAAGAAAAAATAAAAACTTTTCGGTTTTCTGTAAGAATCGGGGTTTGTTTTGCGTCTTTACAGGTAGAGGGTTGTTTTTTTCGGAAAAATGTGCTATAATAATATATTCAACAACCCGCAGGAGGTATATTATGGTCTATCGCAACGGCTGGAAGGAATTCTTCATCACCGCCATCAGCTTTGGCATCCCCATGTCTTTGTTTTTCATCATTCAGTACGGCATTACCCTGGGCTTGGCAGGAGGGGTTCTGGCAGGTGTTCTCTTCGGCGGGGCTATGACCCTCGTCACGCGGGGTACCGAAAAGAAGTTCGCCAAGATGCGGGCCGAGATCGCCGCCGACCGCCGTGTCATCTGTGACGGCGGGGCCACATGGCAGGGCCTGGGAGGCTGGATGTTCCTCACCGCGGCGGGGCTGGAGTTCTACCCCCACAAGTTCAATCACGGCAAGCAGAATTTCGCCATTCCCACCGAGGAGCTGGCGGGAGTCACCGTCAAGCGCAACATAGTGGTGGTATCCCTGCGAAACGGCAGTGAGGTGCCCGTGGTGGTGTCCCACGCGGGAGAGTGGCGGGAGCAGATCCGGAAGGCCATGGACACCCGCGAAGACGGCAACTACGACTTTGAGTGATTATATAATTGCGAAAAATTGCAGTTTATGGAGAACGAGGGGCTCTGCCCCTGACCCCCGCAAGCCCCTTTTGAAAAAGGGGCTTGACCCCGAAAACTTTCAAAAAAGGCATTGATAGGCCAAGAGATTTGATAGTGGGGAGCATAGAGGGCACCC
>JAFULU010000378.1 GCA_017483125.1 Clostridia bacterium | reverse complement strand
TAAAATTGAAACCCGTAGGGTTTCTTCCGACACCCGACCGAAGGGAGGATTTCACACGCAAAGCGTATTTCACGCCGCAGGCATTTCACACGCGAAGCGTATTTCACTATTGCAGTTTATCGGAACGATAAACTGCAATTTCCCTTTTCATCTTGACGATTTCCCGAAAATGTGCTACAATAGTAGAAAAGGGATGCGCCGCACCCCTCTGTTCCTATTTTTTCTCTGCCCGAGAGAGGTGCCGCCGTCTGGTGGCCTCCCCGCCCCGCAAATGGCGTTCGCTCTTGTTCTGCGCCAGCACCTCCCCCACCGACTCCCACAGCGAAGGATTGATCTGGCGCAGGGTCTCGGTGACGTCCTTGTGGACGGTGCTTTTGCTGATCCCGTAGCGGGCGGCGGCCTGGCGCACCGTGGCGCGGTTCTCCACGATGTAGGTCCCCAGGATCACGCACCGCTCCTTGTCTGCCGCTATGTACATCATATCGGATTCCCCCTTACCCATCACGTGTTCTCTGGAACACTCTATGCGGTGAGGAGCGGAATTATCCGTAAAACCTTGTAATGGAAAGGAATTTCACCATGCATGACGAGAATACTACCCCCGAGACCCCCGATCTGTTCGAGGGCATGACCGCCATTTCGGCGGTGCTGGACGATTCCGTCCGCGATTTCAACGACCGCCGCGTGCTGACCGTCTTCGTGGACAAGACCCGCATGGACAAGAAGGCGCGGGAGATCGGTTTCCTCAACCGCAGAGCCGCCGAACTGGGCTTTACGGTGCAGCCCGTCCACCCCGACGATCTGGACAACCTGACCTCGGGCAAGACCCACGGCGGGATCGTGGCGGTGTGCTCCGACCGTACCCTGCCTCTGCTGTCCGAGTCCATGGACAAGATCAAAGAGGGGGGCTTCTACGTCCTTTTGGAGGGGATCGAGGATCCCTACAACTTCGGCTACACGGTGCGCTCCCTCTACGCCGCGGGGGCGGACGGTGTGATCCTGCCTCCCCGCAACTGGATGGGTGTGGCGGGTCTTGTGGCCCGCTCTTCGGCGGGGACTTCCGAGAAGATGCCCATGTTCGTGGCCGAGCCTTCCGAGGTGATCCCCCTGTTCAAGTCCAAGGGCTACCGCGCCGTCTGCGCCGAGATCCGAGATTCGGTGGATCTCTATGAGGCGGATCTTACCCTTCCCCTTTTGCTGGTCATCGGAGGGGAGAAGCGGGGTATTTCCCGTGGAGTGCTGTCCGAGGCAGATCTCAACGTGCGGATCGGGTATCACGGGAATTTCCGAGGCTCCCTGTCCTCGGCGGCATCGGCGGCGGTGTTGGCCTTTGAGGTGGGGCGGCAAAACTCTTGACCGTAAATTCTCAAAGTAAATGCAACAGTAGCAAAGGGCTTGCATTTACAATGAGAAATCAGTAGCATTCAGTGTGAGAAAAACGCAAAGCAGAAGAAAAGCAACAAGAAAAGAATAGAAAAAGGCATGACGAAAAAGCCTGAGGGGTAGATTTCTCAGACTAAATGCAAGTTATAGTTGCGTTTACTATGAGAAGAGATTCTTCAACAATTTAGGCGATTGAACGACTTGGTTGGGCGGAATGAAAGCAATACCAAGAGCGGAAG
>JAFULU010000377.1 GCA_017483125.1 Clostridia bacterium | reverse complement strand
CTTTTTGGCATTTTGACGAAAAGATAATTTTTAATGTGCAAAAGAACTTGACACAGAGGGGAAAAAATGGTACAATAGGAGGGAATCAGAGTGGAAAACCAATTGGGGTTTTTCGGTGGGTTTCCTCGTGAGCCTTCCCCAGCGGGGAAGGGGGACCACCGTAGGTGGTGGATGAGGAGAGCGAGTTTGTTTTTCGTACGGGTGTATACGGAAACCCCTTGATACATCAAGAAAAATCATACCAGATACCGAGCGGAAAATTGCTCTCCTCATCCACCGCTTTGCGGTCCCCCTTCCCCGCTGGGGAAGGCATAGAACGCGGAAACCCAATCCACCGATAAACCCAAATTTGATTTTCTTATCTACATCAAGGAGGAAATTCCATGAAAACCCGACTTCTTTGCGCCCTCTTGGGCCTCACCCTCATCCTGGCCGCCGCTCTCCCCCTGGCCGTGTCGGCCGCCGAGAGCAACCTCTTCCAGAACGGCACCATGAACCGTGGCATCACGGGTTGGAGAACCTGGACCAACGACCCCTCGGGCTGTAAGTTCTCCTTCTCCAAGGACGGTGGCGTGGACGGCACGGGCTGTCTCAAGATCGAGAACACCAAGCAGGTGGCCGCCAGCTTCTACCAGATGGCGGGGCTGGAGCAGGGAAAGACCTACATCATGACCGCCGACGTCCGCTGTGAGAACGTCTCCACCGAGGGCATGGGCTTCATCCTGGGCATGGCCATGTACGACGCGGTGGGCAACAATATCGGAGAGATGGCCTCCTCCTCCCGCTTCGGTACCTCCTCGGAGTGGTCTACCGTCACCTTCATCTTCACCGTGAGCAACGAGAACTGCGTGGCCGCCTCGGCAGGCCCCCGTTTGTGGTTCTCCACGGGTACCGTCTACGTGGATAACGTCTCGGTCAAGGAGATCGTCAAGGAGCCTGCCCAGTCCAAGACCTACGATCTCACGGTCAGCGATACCCCCAACAAGTTTACCGTGGACGCCCTCTCCTGCGAGTGGGACCCCAAGCTCCTCCTGCCCTGCAATCTGGAAAAGGGCGTTACCGAGGACGACCTCGCCCTCATGAAGGAGAACATGGACAAGCTGGGTCTTCACGCCGTCCGCATGATGATCATGCCCGAGTGGTTCGAGCCCGCAAACGATAACGACGATCCCGCCGCCGTAAACAAGGACGGCTTTAAGCTGGAGTCCGACGAGATCAAGAATACCCTGGCCTACCTCAAGGTCTGCCACGAGCTGGGAGTCAAGGTCACCCTCACCTGGTGGGGCGCGGCGGCAGGCTCCTGGCTGGCCTTCCCCAACTGCAACGACTGGATCTCGGCCCCCAATAATAAGGACGAGATCGCCGAGAACATCTCCTGGTTCGTAGGCTACGTCAAGAATGAGCTGAAATACGACTGCATCTACAACGTCATCCTCATGAACGAGCCCAGCTACGCCTTCCACGTGGAGGGCGGTGCCGTGGATTTCCCCTACTACGTGGAGTGCTATAAGGCTATCCGCGCCCGCCTGAACGCCGACGGCCTCTCGGATGTCCGCCTGGTGGGCTCGGACGACGCCCAGAGTCTCGGCTGGTTCTGCAATAGCTACACCGAGCTTCTGGAGGTCTGCGACGCCTTCAACTCCCATAACTACGCCTGGACCTACGATACCCCCTACCTGAACCAGCTGGTCAACGAATTCATTTCCGCCCGTACCCAGTTCGGGCAGGAGAAGCCCTTCTTCATGGGTGAGTTCGGCGACGGTACCGGCGTGGGCGCCTACTACGCCCAGTCGGTTGAGACCTACGGCCGCGGCCTCTACCTGGCCTCCTTCGCGGTCAACGCCCTCTCGGCAGGGGCGGCGGGGATGTCCTACTGGGGACTCCACGACGTCTACTACTACATCAATAACCAGGGCGGCGACAACGGCGGCCTCATGGAGACGGGACTCATCGGCTATAAGCAGGACGGCGCGTGGAAGTACCGCCCCACCTACTACGCCTGGGGTCTGATCTGCAACTACATCCCCTTCGGCTCCGAGGTCTACCCCGTATCGGGCGAGACCGACGATCTCATTGACTGCATCGCCGTCAAGACCCCCGAGGGCAAGTGGTCGGTCATTGCGGTCAACCGCTCCGACGCCGAGCAGACCGTCAAGGTCAATACCCCCGTCACCGATACGATGAACCTCTACCTCTTCTCGGAGTCCACCCTCCCCACGGATAATACCAATAATATGATCCCCGCAAGCGGAACCGTCACCCCCGCGGACGGCTGCTATACCGTAACCATCCCTGCCTACTCCTTCACGGTCCTGTCGGGTATCGGCGTGGAGAGTGACTCCACCGACACCGAGGCTCCCACCGACGTCTCCACCGAGCCCACCGACACCGCCGTCCCCACCGACAGTACCCCCGCCGACACCGCCGAGGTTACCTCGGATACCCTCGATCCCGAGCCGGGTGTGAAGAAGGGCTGTGGCTCCTCCCTCACCGTCACGGGCGGTATCCTGACCGCGTCCCTCTCCGCCGCGTGGGTGGCCCTTCGCAAGAAGAAGGAGATCTGACTGTACCGAAAAGGGAACCACCGTACCCACGTGGCGCGGTGGTTTTCATTTTGAATTTTGAATTTTCTGCAAAGATTTTTCGCCAAACCTCTTGAAGAATCCGGTGGAGTATGCTATAATACTATGATGTAGAAATATGCGATTCATGGACTCTTCCATGACCCCCGAACGAAAAAAGCAAGGAGACTATACACATATGAAACTCGGTATCGTAGGACTCCCCAACGTAGGTAAGTCCACCCTCTTCAACGCCCTGACCAACGCGGGCGCGGAATCCGCCAACTACCCCTTCTGCACCATTGAGCCCAACGTGGGCGTGGTGGCGGTGCCCGATCCCCGCATGGACAAGCTGGCCGAGATGCACAACCCCGAAAAGTACACCCCCGCCGTCATTGAGTTCGTGGACATCGCGGGTCTGGTCCGCGGCGCCTCCCAGGGCGAGGGTCTGGGCAATAAGTTCCTGTCCCACATCCGCGAGGTGGACGCAATTCTTCATGTAGTTCGCTGCTTCGAGGACTCCAACATCGTCCACGTGGACGGCAAGGTGGATCCCCTGCGCGACGTGGAGACCATCAACATGGAGCTGGTGCTGGCCGACATGGAGATCATGGAGCGCAAGCTCAACAACGCCCGCAAGATCCTCAAGGGAGATAAGACTATCGCCGCTGACATCGCCGTCTACGAGCGGGTCATGAAGGCTCTGGAGGACGGTCAGTCCGCCCGCACCGTGGAGCTTACCGACGACGAGCGGGTGCTGTTCCACGACACCCCCCTCATCACCATGAAGCCCGTGATCTACGTGGCCAACGTCTCCGAGGAGGAGGCAAACGGTGACGTCTCGGGCAACGAGTCCTTCGCCAAGCTCAAAGAGTTCGCCGAGGGCGAGCACGCCGCCGTCATGCCCATCTGCGCCCAGATCGAGGCCGAGATCGCCCAGCTGGACGGGGAGGACAAGGAGATGTTCCTCTCCGACATGGGCATCGAGGAGGCGGGTCTGGACCGTCTCATCCGCGCAAGCTACGCCCTTCTGGGTCTCATCAGCTACCTGACCGCGGGCCCCAAGGAGGTTCGCGCCTGGACCATCGTCAAGGGCACCAAGGCTCCCCAGGCCGCGGGCAAGATCCACTCCGACTTTGAGCGTGGCTTCATCCGCGCCGAGGTGGTGGCTTACGACGACCTCATGCGGGTGGGCACCATGGCCGCCGCCAAGGACGCGGGTCTCATCCGCTCCGAGGGCAAGGAGTACGTGGTGCAGGACGGCGATATCGTGCTGTTCCGCTTCAATGTGTAAGGGGTTCTGACCATGAGAATGCGCAAAAAGAAGCACGGTGCCGAGCGGATCGCCGCCTGCGCCGAGCTGTTGATTCAGGATACGTCCCTGCTGGCCACCTTAGGCGAGGAGGGCAACCCCATCTTTACCGAGAGCCGTCCCATCCACATGGAGATCGGCTGCGGCAAGGGCAATTTCGCTGTTGGTATGGCCGCCGCCCATCCCGAGTGGAGCTTCATCGCCATGGAACGGGTCTCGGACGTGGCCTGCTGTGCTCTGGAGAAGGCCAAGGCCACCGCCTCCGACAGACCCAACGACAACCTCCGCGTGCTGATCGGCAACGCCGAGCATCTGGGGGAGTGGGTGAAGCCCCACAGCGTCTCCCGCATCTACCTGAACTTCTCGGACCCCTGGCCCAAGAAGGGCTATGCCAAGCGGAGGCTGACCCACCGTAACTTCCTTGTTCTGTACAAGAATATTCTTGTGGAGGGCGGTGAGCTGTACCTCAAGACCGACAACGAGGGGCTGTTCGATTTCAGCCTGGAGGAGTTTGAGGCCATGGGACTGACCCTCCTGTTCTCCTCCCGTGATTTCCATAAGACCCCCGAGGCAGAGGGCAACATCATGACCGAGTACGAGGCCAATTTCTCGTCTCAGGGGATGCCTATTTACTGCGCAAGGGTGAAGTTCTGACAAAGATACAAGATACGCGCCGAGCAAGCTCGGCAGATACGAGATACAAGATATAACGCGATAAGTTATATCGCGTGTCTCGTATTTTGATAAATTGCAGTTTAGCGGTCTGCGACCGAATTTGTAATTCGTAATGCGTAATTCGTAATTGAGGAAACCTTTCGCTGAAGCGAAAGCTAATTTAATGGTATTCGGAACGAATCGTACACTCAAAATTCGTTGCCCATCAATGGGAATTTTGCTATAGTGTGCAGAACGCTCTTGCCTTACCATATGATTACATTTTGCCAACGGCAAAATGTTTCATTCATTACGAATTACGAATTGCGAATTACGAATTAGACCGCTAAACCCAAATTTAAAACACAAGGAGGTTCCCATGTACTACCTGTACGTCCCCTACCACGGCCCTTCCTCCCGCCTTCCCGAGGCTTACGCCGATCTGACCGCCGCCAAGGCCGCCGCTGACGGGAAGGCCGTCTACGGCTACTGCGTCTGCGACGAGGAGGGCGAGGGTCTTTACTCCCCCGTCGGCTCCTTCACCGCCTCCCACATCCTGTGGCACGCCAAGGACGTGGCCGACTATATGCGGATCCATGAGTACACCTACGGCGACGCGGATCAGAATCCCGCTCTGGACAAATACTCCGAGAATCCCGAAAAGAAGACTTCCTGCGACCGCTTCTGCGGGTGGGTGCTCTGCGAGGCGGGGTACGTGGCTCATCAGCCCTCCCGCAAGGGTCTGCCTCTGTACTTCTCCCCCAATCTGGAGGAGTTCCTGGTCAAGTACGGCTTTACCCGCATCGAGGACGCCGCCGACCTGCGTCCCGGTGACGTGGTTTTCGAGGGTGATTCCCGCCATTTCGGCCCCGGCTTCCCCGATCAGTTCCGCGACTTTCCCCGCCATGTTTTCATCCACGCGGGACCTGCTGAGGACGGCCTGTTCTACCGATACGATTCGGGTTCGGATCAGCGCATCCAGTCGGTTCAGCCCATGATCGAGCGGCTCATCAAGCCCGAGCAGAACCGGTATTTCCGCTTCGCCTACCGCGCGCCTGCTTTGGAGGAGGTCACTCACATCAGTGCCCACGCCCTCTGCACCCATAACCGTGACGCCCTGGAGAAGAGCGACCGTTGCGGTTGCTTCTACTGCGAGAGGATCTATGATCCTAAAGAGATCAAGGACTGGACGGATAACGGCAAAACCGCTCTGTGCGGCCATTGCGGCATTGATTCGGTGATCCCCGATACCGAGGAGTACCCTCTGACTCCCGAATTTCTGAAGAAGATGCGCGACTACTGGTTTTGATCGCGGTTAGGAGACAATTATGAGCAAGTCAAAGGTCTATTTTTCCCCCGTCATCACCCCCGAGAAGGTGCTGGAGATGTATGAGATCCTGGGCGTGGATCTGCCCGGCAACGTGGCCGTGAAGGTACACTCGGGCGAGAAGGGCAATCAGAACTTCCTGCGCCCCGACTTCTGGAAGCCTGTCATCGACCGCGTGGGCGGCACCGTGGTGGAGTGCAACACCGCCTATGAGGGGATGCGGAACACTACCGAAAAGCACCGACAGCTCTTCCGTGAGCACGGCTGGATGGACTACTACAAGGTGGATCTTCTGGACGCCGAGGGGCCCGATCTCGTGCTGGATATTCCCAACGGTAAGGTCATTCAGAAGAACTACGTGGGCAAGGATATTCAGAACTACGACTCCATGCTGGTGCTATCCCACTTCAAGGGGCATCCCATGGGAGGCTACGGCGGGGCCTTGAAGCAGCTGTCCATCGGTTGCGCCTCATCCTTCGGCAAGCAGTACATCCACGGCGCGGGGGATCCCGAGGCCTTCTGGTCTGCCGAGCGCAATTCTTTCCTGGAGTCCATGGCCGACGCCGCCTCCTCGATGGTAGAGCTGTTCAAGGGGCAGATCGTGTACGTCAACGTCATGAAGAATATGTCGGTGGACTGCGACTGCTGTGCCGTGGCCGAGGATCCCTGCATTGCCGACATCGGTATTCTGGTCTCCACCGACCCCATAGCCATTGATCAGGCCTGCGTGGATCTGGTATACGCCTGCTCGGACGCGGGTAAGCCTCACCTCATCGAGCGGATCGAGTCCCGCAACGGTGTGCATACCATTGAGGCCGCCGCAGAGCTGGGGTTCGGGTCGCGGGAATATGAATTGATTACGGTATAACACCATGAACAACAAGTATTTTACGGTCTGCGGGCTCTTGCTCATAGAAGGTCGGGTGCTTTTGGTGCGCCACACCTACGGCACCGCCAAGGATCGCATTCTGCTCCCCGGGGGATACGTTCAAGAAGGAGAGCTTCCCACTGCCGCGGCTGAGCGGGAGATCTTTGAGGAGACGGGAGTCTGCGCCCACGCCGATTCCCTCTTGGCCATGCAGTTCAAGGATGACCAATGGTGCGCCGTGTTCCGCATGGCATACTTGGAGGGCAAGCCCCGCTCCGACGGACATGAGAACAGCGAGGTGTTGCTCCTTCCTCCCGAGGAGGCGGTGGCGCACCCCGATATCACCAACATGAGCCGCGCCATCCTGAAGGCCTATCTGAAGGACGGCGGCGAGGGGCTTAAGCGGAGCGACTATATCTCTCCTTCGAGTGATCCCGCACATTACGCTCTGTTTCAGAACGGCGGGTACGAGTACGATGCCAAGGCCGAGTGCGAGGGGGCGGTGGTCGCTTTGACCGAAGTGTTGACCGCAAAAGGATTTGCGAAGAACGGAAATCTGTTCTACCGTTACCGAGAGGGCAAGAAGGCCGCCGAGGTGATCGGTCTGCAACGGTCGCAGTTCAATTATGAGACGAGCTATTCCTTTACCTTGAACGTCGGTCTTGTGAAGGCAACCTCCTTCGGGGTCGAGAAGCTGACCGCCGCTCTGGTCAAGTCCGCGCCGCAAACGTATTTTGAACGGTCGGGGATTCTGTGCCACGGGTATGATCTGTGGTATACGTTCTCCTTGAAGGATCGACATGGCGAGAAATACGTAGGGGATGTGATCCTACCCGATCTGGAAAAGATCATTGTGTATCTGGAATCACAGGTTTGAGAAAGGGGCTGCTTCGGCGGCCTCTTTTTTTGTTCCTCCCACGGAGCTCGGTAGCCTCTCCCGTTGCCCTTTGCCCTTGGAAAGCCGATTCTTTACCTCACAGGACGGCCAGAGTCTCCACCGCCCGCTCCCCGCATATCACGCGCCCATGCTCGGCCAGGTAGATCCCCGCGTCCTCCCGTACCTCCTCCCCGTACTCCCACAGGAAGGGGTAGGGAACCACCCCCCATGCCCCCGTCCGTACCCGCAGGCAGAGATACCACGGGGAGTCAGCCTCCCGATCTATGTACAGTCCGCTGGGGCCCTCATAGCCCGCCGCCGCCAGCCGCCTGCATAGGGCGGTCACATCCTCCAGGCAGTCCAAACGAAGCCAAACCGATCGCGATCTGTCCAAACCGTCTGCCTCCCCTTCCCCCGTCAGCGCGCGGAGAAGCTTGACCTCCCCCGTCTCTCCCAGCTTGGTCACAAAGATCTCGCACCCGCCCCCCTTGGAGGCGTAGAGCTGGACCAAAAGCCGCTCCCCCTCGGTGTCAAAGCCTACCTCAGCGTGGGCGTCGGCGAAAATGTGGCGCAGTACCTCTCTTGTGGGGGGAACCGTGTCCTCGGTACAGGACTCTGACAGCTCGTAGTGAACCATGTCCTCCCCTGTCAGCATGATCTTGAGTCGGTTTTCTCCTATGACGATGAGCTCCATGAGCGTTTCCTTTCCCGTATAGCCCCGAATGCGAGGCTTGATGTACCTATATTATACTCCACGAAGCGGATTTTGGGTAGCCCTCAAAAAATGGAATTTTCTCAAAAACGGGGGGTGACAGGTAAGGAATTATATGGTATAATAAACTTAACAATATTGTGAAAAGGAGAAGCTTATGTCAAAAAAATACCCGGGACTGTATCTCTACTTCGATTGGCTCAAGGGCCTTGAGAAAATGCCCCCAAAAACCGCCATGCAGATCATCTGCAATCTGTATCATTTCGCCGAGGACGGGCGTGCCCCCGAGCCTCTGACCGACAGACACTTTGATATCATACAGGATATGTATCTGGAACAGATCAAACGGTCGAAACGCCTGTCCGAGGTCAGACGGGCCAGCTCTTACGCCCGCTTTAAGGTATCGGATGAATCACTGCCCTACGCGGACATCACCGACCCCGAGGAATTGCGCCAAGCCTTCGCGGCGGACCCCGAATATAAGAACAGTAATATTGACCAGCTGGTCAAGTTCCGTATGTTTCTCTTAAACAGAAGCGGAAATGGCCAAGAAACCACGGGTTGATGATGACGATCCGTACCCCTGCGCGCGTGATACGGCAAAATAGTCAGCAAACGGACAGCAAAAGTCAGCAAAAGACAGCAAAAGTCAGCAAAAATCAGCAAAAGACAGTAAAAGACAGCAAAAGAATCATCGGTTCCTTTTGCTGCCCCTATCTAATCTAACCGTATCTTATCTTATCGTATCAAACCATACCCAACCAAACAAAGAAGACCCAACCAAACCGCCCGCGGGGGGCGGCTTTGTCAGGTCTTGTTGGTTTGTTGGTTGGTTGGAAAGAGCGAAGGGAAGGATCAGGCGATAGAAGCCTCCAGTCTCTCTCGGATAGCGGCGATGAACTCCTTGGAGTTGACGGCTCTCACCTTGTCCTTGCACTCGGGGATCACCAGACCCACAAGATCCTTGGTCATGATACCGTCATCCAGAGTTTGGATGCAGGCGGCCTCCAGCTTATCGGCAAAGGTCATAAGCTCGGGGAGCTTGTCCAGCTCGCCTCTCTTGCGCAGAGCACCCGACCAGGCGTAGATGGTGGCCATGGGGTTGGTGGAGGTCTCCTCGCCGCGCAGGTAGCGGTAGTAGTGCTGGGTCACGGTGCCGTGGGCGGCCTCGTACTCGTAGTTGCCGTCGGGGGAGACCAGGACAGAGGTCATCATGGCCAGAGAGCCGAAGGCGGTGGAAACCATGTCGGACATGACGTCGCCGTCGTAGTTCTTGCAGGCCCAGATGAAGCCGCCCTCGCTTCGGATCACTCTTGCCACCGCATCGTCAATCAGGGTGTAGAAGTAGCGGATGCCCAGTTCCTCGAACTTCTCCTTGTAGCACTCCTCGTAGATCTCCTGGAAGATGAGCTTGAAGGTCTGGTCGTACTGTTTGGAGATGGTGTCCTTGGTGGAGAACCACAGCTCCTGCTTGGTGTCGATGGCGTACTGGAAGCAGGAATGGGCGAAGGAGCGGATGGAGGAGTCCTTGTTGTAGGAGCCCTGGAGCACCCCGGGACACTCGAAATCGTAGACCGTCTTGCGGAAGGTCTCGTTACCCTCCTTGTCGGTGAAGACCAGCTCTGCGCGACCCTCGGTGGGGACGCGGTACTCGGTGCATTTGTAGACGTCACCGTAGGCGTGACGGGCGATGGTGATGGGCTTCTTCCAGTTGCGGACAGCGGGGCG
>JAFULU010000376.1 GCA_017483125.1 Clostridia bacterium | reverse complement strand
GGAAAATGGATATAAAGACGTATAGGAGGTTAAGAGACCTCCCTCTTTTGCGATAGAAATTTAATCCTCACGGACAAATAATACGCGGGTGTACCGTCCACCGAGTCATGAAGCAATTTTGCATTTTACATTTTGCATTTTGCATTTTTTACGCCTTATGCCCGCCGATCTGGCGGTTTCGGTCCTTGGCGGTGGCGCCCTCCTCCAGGTTCATGCCCTTCATGATGGCGTTCTTGCCGTACTTCTTCTTGATGTCGATGACCGTCTTCTGCATACGCCGCTCCTTGTCCAAAGCGGCCTCCTCGGCTTCCCTCTCCCTTTCCTCGGCCTCGTAGTCGGTGAACATGGAGAGCTGCTCCTCCTTGGCTCCTGCCTTGCGGGCCTCGGACTCGTCCAGCACGCGGGCGGCGGTGATGCTCATGCGGCGAACCAGGAGATTTGGGTCCAGGATGCGCTTGCAGAGGCGGTCGGTGGCGGCGATGATGCGCCTCGTGGAGGAGGTGTAGCCTCCCAGGCTCTCGGTGCCGTGGGCGTGCTTGGGGATTTTGCGGCCGTAGTAGTCGGTGGTGACCTCGCCCGTGTAGCGGGCGGCTCTCGCGGGGTCGGTGAGGTTTTCGATATCGTAGCTCACGGTGAGGACGATCTGGTCGGTCATGAGGCCCTTATCCACGAGATCAAGGGTGAGGAGGTCGGCCATCTCGCGGATGACCAGGCAGGCCTTTTCATAGGTGTAGGGGCATTGGAGGACCTGGCCTGAGGAGATGCTGTTGGACTCGGGCTTGTAGGCCTTGATATCCGCGATGGTGCAGGGCTCCCAGCCCCAGGCGTGGTCGATGAGCAGCTCGGCGTTGACACCGAACAGCTTATAGAGGAGGGCTTCGTTATGGAAGGCGGTGGACTCGCCCACCGAGCAGCGGGCGATATCCCCCATGGTGTAGAGTCCGTGGGCCTCCAGACTTCTCTCGTAGCCCTTGCCCAGCCGCCAGAAATCGGTGAGGGGGCGGTGATCCCAAAGGGTGGCGCGGTAGTTGTACTCGTCCAGCTCGGTGATGCGGACGCCGTCGGAGTCGGCCTCCACATGCTTGGCCACGATATCCATGGCCACCTTGCAGAGGTAGAGGTTTGTGCCGATGCCCGCGGTGGCGGTGATGCCCGTCTCCTTCAGGACGTGGCGGATGATGCGGCGGGTGAAGTCGTGGGCGGAGAGGCCGCTCTGGCGCAGGTAGGGGGTGGCGTCGATGAAGACCTCGTCGATGGAGTAGACGTGGATATCCTCAGGGGCCACGTGTTGGAGGTAGACCTGATAGATGCGGGTGCTGTACTCCATGTAGTGGGCCATGCTGGGCGGTGCGATGAGGAAATCCACGGCCAGGGTGGGATCGGCGTTCAGCTCGTTTTGGCGGTAGGACTTGCCTGTCAAGCGGTGGCCCGGCGCCTTCTCGCGGCGCTCGGCGTTGACCTGCTTGATGCGGCTGACGGCCTCAAAGAGGCGGGCGCGGCCCGAGATGCCGTAGCTTTTGAGGGAGGGGGAGACCGCCAGGCAGATGGTCTTTTCGGTGCGGGTGGAGTCGGCTACCAAAAGATTGGTGTTCATGGGGTCCAGGCCCCGCTCGATGCACTCCACCGAGGCGTAGAAGGATTTCAGGTCGATGGCGACGTAGGTTTTCTGCTCAGACATGTTGAATTCCCCCTTTCCTCTTGATACAACATTATTATACCAGAAAGCGGGGAGATTTTCAACCCCTCCCCGCAATATTCTGTTCCTGTCTTGCCCGCATTTTGCGCCAACTGGCAAAGCCGTAGAGGTCGTTGATCAGAAATACCACGAAGCAGACCGTCACCGAGACGTAGGAGCGGTCGGTCATAGAGGCCAGCACCCACAAAACGATCAGCACCACGTCGTTGGCGGCATAGGCCACGGCGAACCAGGGGCTTCGCTTGTAGGTCAGCCAGGCGGCGGCGAAGCTGGTGGTGACCGAGACCGTACTGGGGATGAGGTTGGCGGTATGGAAGTATTTCAATATGAAGTAAAAGGCGACCGTGACGGCTACGGTAACGGCGGACATGACCGTCCAGTCCTTCCCTTTCATGTGGGCGACGGCCACCTCGGCGCGGTTGCCCTTGTAGGGATTTCTGAGCCATGCGACGAGGGCCACGGCGGCCATGGGGGCGGTCATACCCAGGTAGGTGACCATCTCTCCGTAGTAGGCGAAGGAAAAGGAGATGATGCCGTAGAGGATGCTGAATAGGATCATGAGGATCTGGCCTATGGGGTTGCCCTTGGCGTTGAAGATGAGGGAGGTGACCCCGATGAGGGAGGCGGCGAGGGTGAGGTAGCCCACGCGGTCGAAGAGGAGGAAGAAGAAGAGGATCAAGGAGACCGAGGTGAGCCAGATGAGGCGGTCGGTCTTGTTGAATTGGGAGGTGAGATATTTCATAGGATCCTTTCTTGTTTGGGGAGATCTTTTCAAATTTGGGTTTGTCGGGCTGTTGGGTTTCCTCGTTCTGTGCCTTCCCCAGCGGGGAAGGCTCACGAGGAACCCCACCGCTTAACCCCAATTTGAACACTTCAAAAAAAGCATCCGTGCGCGTATCTTCAAAGACCTAACGATACGCGGACGAATGCTTCCATTCCTACCCGGTGGCAGTTATAATGTTGGGGATATTATAGCATAAGGCTTTGGTTTTGTCAAGGGGTCAATACCGCCCGTACTTATGGGCCGCGTTATACATGACCACCACGTTCTCCACGGGGGTGTTGTCCTGGATGGCGTGGGTGGGGGCGAAGTGGTAGCCGCGGTGGGGCATCATGGTCTCCAGGGTCTCACGGCAGACTTTTTCTGTCTCGGCGGCGGTGCCGTAGGCGAGAGGGCCTGCGGTGGAGATACAGCCGCGGAAGTTGAGGCGGCCGCCGAAATGCTCGGTGAGGTAGGCGGGGGACATATTCACCGCCTCGGGCTGGAGGGTGTCCACGCCCCGTAAGCCCATGGCGATGAGATCCTCGTAGACCCAGCTGCTGCTGCCACAGGAGTGCATGATGGCGGGGAGTCCGTAGGAGGTGGCCAGATCAATGAACTGCTTATGGATGGGGGCGATCTGCTTGCGGTAAAGGTCCAGGGAGATCATGGGGGCGATCTGGGTACCCAGGTCCTCGCCCAGCCAGACGAAGTCGATGTGCCCCTTGCACGTTTCGAGAGTGCGCTCCATCATGGCCAGTTGGAAGTTTGCGCGGCGGCGGATGAAGCGGAGAGCGGCCTCGTCCTCCAGCATGAGGTGGCAGAGAACGTCCTCCATGCCCATGATGCGGCCGTTGGAGTTGATGATATCGGGGACGCCCGCGTTGCCGACGTAGAGGGCGAACTGACCGTTCTCGTTGTAGTGCTTGCAGGCGGCGAGGGTGGCGTCGTAGTCGAAATCGTCGGGGTTGGGCACGGGAAAAGCGTCGAAGTCCTCATCCTCGGCGTCCTGAAGGGGGAAATCGCAGAAGTCCCAGTAGCCGCCGCTTCCGTTGGGGACCCAGCGCATGATACAGCCCTCCATCTGGTCCACCATGCGGTTCTCGGGGACCTTGTGGAGGGGCTTACCGATATAGGGGGCGCCGATGGGGCGGTAGTCCACGCCCAGGGCACGGAGGAGGGCTTCGTAGTCGTTGTTGGGGATGCCCAGGGCCTCGCAGAACTTTGCGTGTATGACGGGATTGGTCTCGTAGCCGATGGTGACGCGGTCGGTGGTCTCGAAATTGAAGGTGCGGCGGACGCGCTCGCGGGGGGTCATGGTCTCGGTATATTTCTGAATGATCATGGCGGCTCCTTTCCCCTGTTCGGTGGGGTTTCCCTCATTATAGCAGATATGGGACGGGTTTGCAAGGGGGGAACGGGAGATTTTCCGTGTTTTTGCGTCGCATCATGTCGAAAAGTTTCGTTTCAGTTTCTTTTTTTCGGTTACAATCCTCATGATACTATGCCTGTACTTCGCGAAAGGAGAATGACCCATGAAGCAGTTTATCCTCTACAACCCGCTGGCGGGCAACGGCACCGCCAAGGAGGTCGCCGAGGGATTTGCCGCCGCGTCCTCTGCCGAGGCATTTCTTTTCCCTGTGACCGAGATCACCGACTACGCCGCTTTCCTCGCGCAGATCACCCCCGAGGATACCCTGACGGTTTGCGGCGGTGACGGAACCCTGAACCACTTCGTCAACGACACCGCCGATCTGGAGATCCCCTGTGAGGTCTACTATCTGGCCATTGGCTCGGGTAACGATTTCCTCCGCGATATTGGCAAGACCCCCGACGGAAATCCCGTGTCCATCACCAAGTACATACAGAATCTCCCCGTGACCGAGGTCAAGGGCAAGACCTACCGCTTCCTCAACAACGTGGGCTACGGCATCGACGGCTACTGCTGTGAGGTAGGCGACGAGCTGAAGGCCAAATCGGTCAAGTGCATCAACTACACCTCCATCGCCATCAAGGGGCTTCTGTTCCACTACAAGCCCAAGAACGCCGTCATTACCGTGGACGGCAAGGAATACCGCTTCAAGAAGGTGTGGCTGGCTCCCACCATGAAGGGCCGCTTCTACGGCGGTGGCATGATGGCCACCCCCGCCCAGGACCGTCTGGCCGAGGACGGAAAGCTCTCGGTGCTGGTGTTCCACGGGTCGGGCAGACTCCACACCCTCATGGTGTTCCCCTCCATCTTCAAGGGCGAGCATATCAAGCACGACAAGATCGTGACCGTGCTGTCGGGCTATGACGTGAAGGTCAGCTACGACGCCCCCGCCGCTGTGCAGGTGGACGGCGAGACGATTCTGGACGTGACCGAGTATACCGCAACGGCTAAGGCGACTGTGAAGGCAGAGGTCTGACGCATATGAGAATACCCTCCCGAGGTTTGGTTCGGGAGGGTATTTTTTTGTGTTGTTTGGAGTTCAAATTTGGGTTTAGCGGTGAGATACAAGTTACAAGATACAAAGATACAAGATATGTAAAAACCATTACGGCGACTCCCGTTTCTATATCTTGTATCTTGTATCTCCGTATCTTGTATCTCTTCGATAAACTGCAATTTCCTTATTCCGCCTCAAATCCCACGAGGAACCCGCCCAGCTCGGCGTAGAAGCTGCACAGGCCTCGGGTGGGTCTGATCACGATCTGTGCGTGGGGGTATTCGGCCTTGATCTTGAAGGCCAGCTTATTGACGGTCTCCTCGGCAAAGCAATGGTCGATGAAGATCTTACCGCCCTTGCAGCGAAGCTCCTTCAGGTAGCTCATAACACCGTCCAGGGTCTTGGCTTCCCCGCGGGTCTTGGAGAGCAGCTCCAGGGTACCCACGTCGGAGGCGCGGCCGATGGCACGGATGCCCAGCAGTCCCGCGGCGGCGGCGGCGGCCTTACTGACACGGCCGTTATTGGCGAAGTTGCGCAGGGATTCCAGAGCGAAAAGCAGTTCGGTCTTGTAGCCCTTGAGGTCGGCTTCGATCTCCTCCAAGTCCTTCCCTGCCAGAGCCTGCTCACGGACACGCTCGGCCATAAGAGCCATTTCGGGACCCGCGGTGAGGGAGTCCACCACCAGGACGCGGCGGTCGGGGTGGTCGCCTTCATAGATATTCTTGGCCGACAGAGCCGAGTTATAGCTCCCCGACAGGCCTCCCGTGATGGTGATGCAGACGATATTCTCGGCATCCCCGAAGGCGTTCAGCCAGTCCTCGGCGTTGGGGCAGGAGGAGGAGGAGCGGCCCTTGAAGGAGTAGAGGAAATTCACCATCTCACGGACGTTGATGTCGTCGTTGTCGGTAAACTCCCGCTTGGCAGTACAGACCTTCATGGGAGCGTAGGACATCTCAATGCCTTCCATGGAGGTCAGGTCGGACGCGGAATCGGTAATGATCTTGATATTCATGCTTCACCTCTTCGTGGGTATTCTGAAAAAAGTTTCGTTTCAGTTTAGAATTTGATATTGATTATACAACATCTTTGGGACTTTGTCAAGTAACAGCAGGTAGTGCCATCATACGAGAAATCGAAAATCTGCAATGCTTTTCAATGATTATTTGTGAGAATTCAGGCTTTTCCTACAAGGTGCCTTCCCCCCATACCGCTGTTTTGGGTCTTTTCACCCAATTTGAAAACAATTATTAACAAATGTTTCGCTCCGGAAAGTGACAAAACCGCCCGCAGACTTGACAATTCCCCGTTTTTGTGGTAAAATATGTATTATTTCACAATGCGAGGTATTCCTATGAAATCCAAAAAGCTTTGCAAAGTCCTCTCCCTTCTTCTGTCCCTGCTGATGGCTCTGTCCTGCGTCACCGCGCTGTGCGCCGTCACCGCCTCGGCCGAGGAGGAGGATCCCATCGTCATCGCCCTGGATCCCGGTCACGGCCCCCAGAAGACGGGCACCAACGGCGCGGTAGAGTACGGCGGCATCAACGAGCATTTCTACACCTTCTCCATGGCCACCTATGCCAAGGAGCGTCTGGAGCAGTTCAAGGGTGTGGAGGTCCATCTGACTCGTACCGCTGACAACACCCCCGAGCTGATGGAGCGCCCCCAGACCGCCGCAAACCTGAAAGCCGACGCCTTCGTCAGCATCCACCTCAACGCCGCCAACAAGAAGGCGGGCGGTACCGAGATCTGGGTGCCCAACGACAGCTGGCGCCCCGAGATCGCCAAGGCCTCCCGCGCCGCAGGTCAGCCCATTCTGGATCGGATCGTGAACACCTTCGGTCTCAATAACCGCGGCTTCAAAACCTCCAACAGCGGTACGGGGGCTACCTATCCCGACGGCTCTCCCGCCGATAAGCTCACCGTCATCAAGGGCGGTAAGGAGCTGAACATCCCCGTGGTCATGCTCATTGAGGTGGC
>JAFULU010000375.1 GCA_017483125.1 Clostridia bacterium | reverse complement strand
CTCAGCTCGGGGGGAGGGGGATCCGCGGGGACACCGGCGGCGTCCAGATTGCGGTTGATGCGCTCCATGTAGGAGATAAAGGTAGCCATCTCCTCGGGGGTGAAGCCCTCGAACATGGTGCGGTCGGAGGACTCGAAGATGGCGCGGCCCTCCAAGAGCTTGGCAATGCCCTTTTCGGTGATGCGGATCTCGTTTCTGCGGTTGTCCTCGTCGGTCATGGAGCGGGTGATGTACTCCTCCTTCTCCAGCTTCTTGAGGGTGGCGGTGACGGCGGCGGCGCTGATGCCCAGCCGCTGGGCCAGCTCCTTTTGGGAGGGGGTGTCCTCCTGCCGTCGGGCCAGGGTCATGAGCATACGGTGCTGACTGTGGTGAATGCCCAGATCACAGGTCTTTCGCTCCACCAGGGCGTGGTGGCGGCGCATGACGCGGTGAAGCAGACCCACCGCCTTCATGTGAGGGGAGTCAGGGATGCGGCACTCGCAGGGTTTCTTTTCTTGCACTTCGGTCTCCTTTCGATTCATATCGAGCTCAAATTGTTCAGCGGTGAACTGTCAAGAGGTTAATGATTAACTCGTTAACTATTATAGCACTTTTTCGGCATTTGTCAAGGGGGGAGCCTGTGAATTTTCCGTGAAAAGGGTGAGGAGGCTGGGCATTCTTGACAAATCGGGGGTGCCGTGCTATAATGAAGAAAAATTTTGGTTTTTTTGAAAGATTCCGCCCCGTGATTGCGTTATATATGGTAGGGGGATCCCGTTCTCACTTTTTGTTACCCCCCTCAACCGATCCGCGATTGACTGCCGCCCCCCGATATGCTATACTGTGGGTATATCCCTCCCCATTCCGAAAGGAGTCTGCCATGCCTCATACCGATCCCGCCTTTTTCACCGATCCCTTCTCCGCCGCCTCGGCGGACACCCCCGACTATACCCCCCTCATCCGCCGTATCAAGCGCAGAAGGGGACTGGTCACCGCCTTCCTGATCCTGGTCACCCTGATCCCTCTCCTGTTCATCGGCCCCATAGAGATCACCCTACCCGACCGTGAGCTGACCGCCAAGGGGCTGACTGTTGGCGGTGCTATCGCCATCATCGCGGCCGGCTGGATCCTGGGTATGATCCTGAGCGTGGCGGTTCTGCTCCCCGTGGGGAACGCCCTGGTGCGGGACGGCGACCCCGCCAAGTACCTGGCTCTCCAGGAGGGACTGTATATGTTCACCACCACCGAGACCCAGAAGGCGTCGGTGCGGTCCGTGTCCCACCTGCTCATGGGGAACTACCCCGAGGCCGTCCGCAACGCCGATCTCCTGACCCATACCCAAAAGCCCGCCCCCTCCGCCGCGGGACTCTTCTGCAAGGGCCGCGCCGCCTTCTTCACGGGTGACGCCGAGACCCTGACGGCGGTGACCGTAGCCTTCGGCAAGATCACGGCGGGCCTGAAGGGGGCAAGCTACCCCAAGCAAAAAGCCATGCTGGAGCTGATGGACGCCGTCACCCGCAAGGATGCCGAGGCCGCCGCCCGCCTGGTTCCCTCGGTCACCGCGTGGGAGCTGACCCCCATCGTGGAGGCCCAGGTGGATCTCTGCCGCGCCCGCGCCGCTCTGCTGTTCATGGAGAACAGCGAGGGGGAGGCGCGAAAGGCCCACCGCCACGAGGCCATCCACCGTCTTCTGTCCTGCAAGGAAAAGGGAGGAAAGTCGGTGCTGGTGCCCCTGGCCGAAGAGTCGCTGGCGAATCTTCCCGCCGAGGCCGAGGAACGGGAGGCTACCGGATCATGAAGCTCACCTTCCATCTGGACGCCACCTTCTTCGACTGCATCCTCCGCATCCGCTGTGAAAACGGCTTCAACGTCGCCTACCGCATGACTGCTACCGCTCCTCTGGGCAGTAACCTCATCGACACCGTCACGGTGGAGGTTCCCGCCCCCGCCTGCGAGGTCATCGTCTACCCCCAATTCTGCGAGCAATTGCGGGAGGAGGTCAAGTCCTTCCGCGGGGACGGCTTCTGGGACACGTTGGCGGTCAAGGCTCTGGGAAAAGCCGCCGACTCCGCCCTCCGCAACGGCACCCTGCACACCTCCCTGACCTACAGGCTCGACCTGCGGGAGCGGCTGGGACAGGACGTGGCGTGTGACGGCACCCTCCACTTGACCTTGACCGAGCGCAACTTCGCCATCACCTCCGAGTGGGTCATGGAGCTCTTGGAGCTTTACCCCGTCTGCTACACCTACTTCGAGCTGTCTGAGGGGGAGAACGCCGTGACCCCCGCCCACGCCCTGGGGGTCAACCGCAAGGATTTTTTGCGCTTCACCCGCAAATTCACCCTGCTCCAATGCGCGGGCTGGGGGCTGTTCCTTTACCCCATCCCCATGCTCCGCCTCCGCCATCTCATCCGCCCCCGCTATATCCTGCGCTGCCTGAAAAAGCTCTACCGTCTGCCCCCCGAAAAGCGGGCGGAGAAGCTGACCGAGCTGTCGGAGGTGAGCGGGGAGGACGTGTATGGGGCGTTGTGAGAGATATTTTTAATGGGAGGTGGTCTGCGCCCCAAATGCAAAATTCAAAATGCAAAATGCAAAATCAGGGAATGGAGGATGGTGTCGGGAGTTTCCGGCAGAAATGATTATTCTATGTGGAGCAATGCCTTTTGGGGTGCTTCATCACAAAACCTTACCATAAAATCGGCTTTTGCGGCAGCAAAAGGCCTCATTCATTTTGCATTTTGCATTTTGAATTTTGCATTCTTAATCATCCCGATAAATCCGAATTTTACCCCCCGAAAGGAGGCCCCATGCTCTTCAAATACCACCTCTTCCTCGACCGCCGCCAGCTCCTAAGCCTCTTTTTCGCCGTCTTCTCGGGCTGGATGACCGCCGAGCTGATCCGCCGCGACGATGGCAACGCATGGTGGGTCCTCTGGGGCATCCTCACCCTGTTCATGACCGCCATGGCGCTGGCCCTCCCCTGCCTCTACCTCATGACCCCCAAGGGGCTTCACATCATCCATACCTTCGGCCTCATCCGCCGCTTCATCCCCTGGGACAGCGTGGCGGGGCTCCGGGTCAATTACGACGACGCGGGATACAAAAGGCTCCCCTACCTGTTCGACACCTTCTGCATTTACGGCGACGTCTATGGCCCCACCTTCTTCTTCACCGAGGACAAGATGGTCCGCACCCTCCGCGCCCGCCTCCTTTTGGAGAAGTACACGGGGCTGAAGGTGGAGGGCTTCCTCTGGCAGGATCTCCGCGACGCCCGCAAGAACCGCAAGGAGAAAAAGGAGCGGGAACGCCGCCGAGGTCAGCGGCAGGAGCGGGTAGACCGCAACCGCGAGGCGCGAAAGGCCGAGAAGCAGTCCCGCAAGCCGTCGAAAGGGAAGAAAAACTGACCGTCTCCCCGATCGGTACGGCGCAAAATCCCCAAATTGTGAATTTTTTGCTTCCCCCCTTGCCAAATTCCCCTCTATGTGTTATAATAGACGTTGCAGTATGAACCGAAAATAAACTAAAGGAGGAAAAACGGCATGACCGAGACAGCCCTTGCCACCCCACGCGCTCATTCCGAGGATCAGACCCGCAAGGTCTACATCGTTCTCAGCCAGACGGGCACCATTCTGTCCCGCATCCTCAAGCTCTATACCCGCGCCCCCTACAACCATTGCTCCATTGCCCTCTGCGAGGATCTGGAGGTCATGTACTCCTTCGGGCGGCTGGATCCCTATAACCCCTTCCGCGGGGGCTTCGTGCAGGAATCCACCCGCTTCGGCACCTTCAAGCGCTTCAAGAATACCCGCGCCATGGTCATTGAGGCGGAGGTCACCCCCGAGGCCTACGAGGCCCTGCGGGAGCATATCCGTACCATGCTGAGGACCCGCACCGAGTACCACTATAACTATCTGGGGCTCCTTTTGGCCGCCTTCCGTGTCCGCCGCGCCAAGCGCAACTGCTACTACTGCTCCGAGTTCGTCCGCGCCATGGCCATCGAGGCGGGGGTGGAGGGGGCAGAGGCCATTCCGCCCATCGTCAAGCCCATGTACCTGTTGCGGGTGCCCCACCGCCGTGTCTTTGAGGGCAGACTGCGGGATTACCCCCTGCTCCGCCGCGGACGGGTGGTGACCGCCACGGTCTGATTCTGATGATCCATGTATTTGTGAAATCCCGTTCGGTGCTGTGCCGGCGGGATTTTCTTTTCACACGTCCGTCACAAACCCGTCACCCTAAATTTAAATAAATATTTACAAAATCGTCTCTATGCCCGTAACAATTATAGGATACCATTATACTAGCGCAGTTTAGCGCGTTACAATCCGAAACTGAATCAGGAAGGTAATGACATGGGAATCTTTGACGTATTGACACTGGTATGCGGCCTGGCGTTGTTCCTCTACGGTATGGACGTCATGGGCGACGCTCTGAAAAAGAGCGCGGGCCGCAAGCTCAAGACCATTCTGGGCAACCTTACCTCCAACCGCTTCAAGGCGCTGGGTCTGGGCCTGATCGTCACCGCCGTCATCCAGTCCTCCTCCGCCACCACCGTCATGGTCGTGGGCTTCGTTAATTCGGGTACCATGCTTTTGGGTCAGGCCGTCGGTGTCATCATGGGTGCCAATATCGGTACCGCCGTCACCGCCTGGCTCACCGCTCTGAACGGCATCGAGGGAGGGGCTGACGCCCTGGCCTGGACCGAATGGCTCAAGCCCGACGCCTGGATGCCTGTCCTCGCGCTGATCGGTATCTGCCTCATCATGTTCTCCAAGAAGAGCAAGCACAAGGACGCGGGTGCCATCCTTATGGGCTTCGCCGTTCTGATGGTGGGTATGGATCTCATGTCGGGGGCTGTCAGCGGCCTCAAGGGCGATCCCAACTTCACCAAGATTCTGACCATGTTCCATAATCCTCTGCTGGGCGTGCTGGCGGGTACCGTCCTCACCGCTATCGTCCAGTCCTCCTCAGCCTCCATCGGTATCCTTCAGGCCCTGTCCTCCACGGGCGCCATCTCCTTCGGTATGGCCATCCCCATCATTCTGGGTCAGAACATCGGTACCTGCGTCACCGCCATGCTCTCGGCCGCGGGTGCGGGCAAGAACGGTAAGCGCACCGCTCTGGTCCACCTCTACTTCAACATCATCGGCGTGGTCTTCTGGCTGGGTATGTACTACCTGGTGGGTTGGATCCTCAATATGACCAACGTCTTCGACATCTTTACCCTGGCGGAAAACACCACCATCAACATGTGGGGTATCGCCGCCGTTCACACCGTTTTCAAGTTCCTGGCCGTGGGCCTTCTGTTCCCCTTCTCCAACGCCCTCGTCAAGCTGGCCGAAAAGACCATCAAGGGCGACGACAAGAAGGGCGACGAGTACACCGATATGCTGGACGAGCGCCTGCTGGATACGCCCTCCGTGGCTCTGGAGCGCAGCCGCTCCGTGGCCGGACAGATGGCCGTGGTCGCCTGTCAGTATATTCGCAATTCCATCGGCCTGTTCCGCAATTACGACGGCAAATCCGCCGATGCCATCCGGGAGGCCGAAAGCCGCGTGGACGTCTACGAGGACGTCCTGGGCTCCTACCTGGTCAAGCTCTCCTCCCAGCACATGGACGAGCGGGACAGCCATGAGGTCACCAAGCTCCTCCACATCATCGGCGACCTGGAGCGCATCTCCGACCACTCGGTGAATCTGGTGGATTCCGCCGAGGAGATCAAGGATAAGTCTCTGGTCTTCAGCGAGGAGGCCAAGGCCGAGCTGGACGTGCTGTACGCCGCCGTCAGCGAGATCGTCACCATCACCGAGGAGGCTCTGACCACCTCGAATCTGGAGCTGGCCGCCCGCATCGAGCCGCTGGAGCAGGTCATCGACGATCTCCGCGACGATATCAAGATCCACCACATCCAGCGCCTCAAGAAGAGCGAATGCACCGTGGAGCACGGCTTCGTCCTGTCCGACATCCTGACCAACCTGGAGCGCGTGTCCGACCACTGCTCCAACATCGGCGGCTGTCTCATTGAAATGGCCAAGAACGACACCCTGGACCTCCACGATTACCTCCACCGCGTCCACGTGGGCGGCCTGGAGTACAAGGAGCTGTTCGGCGAGTACAAGGCCAAGTACGCTCTGCCCGAGAGCGACGAGCAGTAACGCAACAAAACCCAAGGCACCGTCGGAATGGCGATGCCTTACTTGTAAATTGCAGTTTATCGTTCCGATAAACTGCAATAGTGAAATACGCTTCGCGTGTGAAATGCCTGCGGCGTGAAATACGCTTCGCGTGTGAAATCCTCCCTTCGGTCGGGTGGTGGAAGAAACCCTACGGGTTTCAAATTATAAATTAAAATGGAGAAATCCGAAGGATTTCCACCACAACTCGCCCGCAAGGGCGAATTTCACACGCGCAACGCGCGTATTTCACACCGTAGGTATTTCACACGCCGCAAGGCGTATTTCACTCAAATTTGGGTTTATCGCAGAGCGATAAGCCCAAATTTGAAGTATTCCGCAACCGCCAATTTTACATTTCCGAAAGGAGCCTCCCCATGACCCCCTCCTCCATTCAAGCCCATGGCTGTCCCTGCGGCCGCGATCATACCTGCGACGTGCGCAAGGTGCTCACAGGTGTCGGCGCTCTGACCGCCCTGCCCCACGAGCTGGCGGCGCTGGGCATCACCAAGCCCTTTATTCTGTGCGATCCCAATACCTACAAGGCCGCCGCCGCGCGGGTGGAATCCCTGCTCTCCGAGAGCGGCATGGCCTTTACCACCTATCGCTTCTCCGAGGAACGCCCCGAGCCCGACGAGTGTGCGGTGGGTGCCGCCGTCATGCACTTTGACAAGAGCTGCGACGGTGTGCTGGCGGTTGGCTCGGGAGTGGTGGGTGACGTGTCCAAGCTCCTGGCGGGGCTGACGGGACTGCCCTACGCCATCGTGGCCACCGCCCCCTCCATGGACGGCTACGCCTCGGCCACCTCCTCCATGACCCGAGGGGGGCTGAAGGTGTCGATCCCATCGGCCTGCGCCGCCCTCATCGTGGGCGACACCGAGATCCTGAAGAATGCCCCCACCGAGACTTTGATCTCGGGGCTGGGAGATATGCTGGCCAAGTATATCAGCATCGTCGAGTGGCGGATCTCCCATATCCTCACGGGAGAATACTACTGCGAGGCCATCGCTGATCTGGTGCGGGACTCCCTCAGAGCCTGCGTGGACAACGTGGAGGGGCTTCTGCGTCGGGAGGATGAGGCGGTGGAGGCGGTCTTCAACGGGCTGGTGCTCTGCGGTATGGCCATGAGCCTGGCGGGTTGCTCCCGTCCCGCCTCGGGAGTGGAGCATTACTTTTCCCACCTCTGGGATATGCGAGGGGCAGAGTTCGGTACCCCCACCTCCACCCACGGCATCCAATGCGCCCTGGGCACTCTGTACGCCGTCCGCCTGTATGAGGCGGTGAAGTCTCTCACCCCCGACCGAGGCCGTGCCCTGGCCTATGCCGAGCAGTTCGATCTCGCCGCGTGGAATACCGCCCTGCGGGAGTTCCTTGGCCGCGGTGCGGAGGCCATGATCTCGTTGGAGGAGAAGGGGGGAAAGTATGACCTCGCCAAGCACGCAGCCCGCCTGTCGGTAATCCTGGAGCGCTGGGGGGAGTTGACCTCCATTATGGAGGAGCTGCCCTCGGCGGCCGAGGTGGAGAATATTCTGCGGTCGGTGGGATGCCCTCTGACGGTGGAGGAGATCGGCTTGGAGTCCGCCCTCCTGCCCATGACCCTGAAGGCCTCCAAGGATATACGGGATAAATACGTCCTCTCCCGCCTTCTGTGGGATCTCGGACTGTTGGATGATTTTTCGGAGTGGATCTGTGAGATCTGACCCCGAAACGGAATATGCGCAAAGGGGGCCGTGACAGGCCCCTTTGCAAACAGGGGGACATTTTTGCTCGGAGCGCAAAAAAATGCTTGATACCTATTGACAAATCCACATCTTTGTGTTATACTGTCCCCATCAAACGATAGAGGCGCACTTCACGAAGACTACCGCACCATCACGGTTGCCAAAGCCGTGCGGGAAAGGCGTGGGTGCCGAAGCGGATGCCTTGGCAAGGCATTTGACTGGCCCTGCGGAGAACATCCGTCGGGCTGTCGCGGAAACGCGGAGAGCTATCCATGACCGACACCCCGTTTGGGGTACTCGGAGGATACCCGTAGATTCGCCCGCTCCCTCCGTGGGGGCTTTTTCTATGGGTTCAGAATCGTATTGATAAGAATTCTATATGGACCCTACAGCCATTTTGTTGAAGGTTTTTGGAGATTGTCAAGAACCTTTTCACAAAAAGGTTCTTGACCGGGGTTTGGGGCAGAGCCCCAAAAGAAAGGAAACCACTACCATGAACAAACCCACCGTATTCACCGGCGCCGCCACCGCCATCATCACCCCCCTGACCGAGGGCGGCATCGACTACGACCGCTACGGCGCCATGATCGACTGGCAGATCGAGGCGGGCATCGACGCCATCGTGACCGTCGGCACCACGGGCGAGGGCTCCACCCTCTCCAACGAGGAGCACCGCGCCGCCATCAAGTACTGCGTGGAGCGGGTGAACCACCGCGTCCCCGTCATCGCGGGAACAGGCTCCAACGACACCGCCTACTCGGTGGATCTCTCCCGCTACGCCGCCTCCGTGGGCGCCGACGCCATGCTGCTGGTGACTCCCTACTACAACAAGGCCACCCAGAAGGGCATGATCGCCGCCTCCGTGGCCGTGGCCGACGCCATTGACAAGCCCTGCATCCTCTACAACGTCCCCGGTCGTACCGGGTGCAATATGCTTCCCAAGACCGTGGCCGAGATGGCCGAGCATCCCAATATCGTGGCCATCAAGGAGGCATCGGGCAATATGTCCCAGATCGCCGAGATCGCTTCTCTGGTGGAGGGCAAGATGGATATCTACTCGGGCAACGATGACCAGATCATTCCCGTCCTGTCCCTGGGCGGTAAGGGCGTGATTTCGGTGCTGTCCAACATCCTGCCCACCGAGACCTCCCTCATGTGCAAGAAGTTCTTCGCCGGTGACGTGGCGGGGGCCCGTCGGATGCAGCTGGACTACCTGGAGCTGATCAACGCCCTCTTCTGTGAGGTCAACCCCATCCCCGTCAAGGCCGCCTGCGCCGCCATGGGCCTGTGCGAAAACTACGTCCGCCTGCCTCTGACCCCCATGGAGGAGGACCACCGACAGAACCTGCTCCGCCTCATGCGCAAGGCAGGTCTGAACGTATAAGAGAACGCAAGGGCTCTGCCCTTGACCCGCATAAGAACCTTTTTGTAAAAAGGTTCTTATGGATCTCCAAAAACCTCTAAAACACAAATCAAGATCTGCCAAGGTCAGCCCGGATCCGGAGCCGTCTATGCGACCCCCATGGGGCCCCTGCCCCATTCGGTTGTTTGGGTTTTGTTATGAACAAAAGGCAAATCAAAAGGATAAACACTATGAAACTACTGATTTCCGGCCTCTGCGGCCACATGGGCACCGAGGTGGCGAGGCTTGCTCTGGCGGGCTGTCGCGGTGCCGATCCCGAAGCTACGGTGGGCGTGGATATGAACGCCTGCGGTGCCGAGGGGATGCCCTGCGCCGTCAGCTTCGCGACCGCCACCGACCCCGTGTTCACCACCGCCGACTGCATCGTGGATTTCTCCCACCACTCCGCTACCCCCGCCCTTCTGGACTACGCCGTGACCCACAAGATTCCCGTGGTCCTGGCCACCACGGGCCACACCGAGGAGGAGAAGGCCGCCATCGGTAAGGCCGCCGAGGCTATTCCCGTGTTCTTCGCCGCCAACTTCTCCTTGGGGATCGCTCTGCTCATCGACACCGCCAAGCAAGTGGCCGCCGCCATGCCCGAGGCTGAGATTGAGATCATCGAGAAGCACCATAACCGCAAGCTGGACGCCCCCAGCGGTACCGCCCTGGCCATCGCCAACGCTCTTTGCGAGGTCAGACCCGACGCCACCGTGGTCACGGGCCGCAGCGGCTTTGGGAAGCGCAACCCCACCGAGATCGGCATCCACGCCATCCGCATGGGCAACATCGTGGGGGAGCACGAGGTCATCATCGGCACCCCCAACCAGACCATTACCCTCAAGCACGAGGCTCACGACCGCGCTCTCTTCGCCGAGGGAGCATTGGCCGCCGCCGAGTTTTTGTGCAAGGGCCGTCCCGCGGGGCTGTACAACATGACTGACCTTGTGGCCAAGAAATAACCGAGAGGTAACCATATGAAAATCGCAATTTACGGCTACGGTAACTTAGGCAAGGGCGTGGAAGCCGCCATGCGCCAGAACCCCGACGTGGATCTCATCGGCGTGTTCTCCCGCCGCGATCCCGCCACCGTCAAGACCCGCACGGGTACCCCTGTGTACACCGCCGCGGATATTCTCAACTACAAGGACAAGTTCGACGTCCTCATCCTCTGCGGTGGAAGCGCCACCGACCTCCCCGAGCTGACCCCCGCCCTGGCCAAGGATTTCTGCGTGGTGGACAGCTTCGACACCCACGCCAACATTCCCGCCCACTTCGCCAAGGTGGATGCCGCCGCGAAGGAGGGGGGCAACCTCTGCCTCATCTCGGCGGGCTGGGATCCCGGTCTGTTCTCCATCGCCCGTGTCTACGGCCAGGCCATCCTCCCCGAGGGACAGGACTATACCTTCTGGGGCCGTGGGGTGAGCCAGGGTCACTCGGATGCCATCCGCCGTATCCCCGGCGTGGTGGACGCCCGCCAGTACACCGTCCCCGTCCCCGAGGCGCTGGAGGCGGTGGGCCGCGGCGAGAACCCCGAGCTGAAGACCCGCGACAAGCACACCCGCGAGTGCTACGTGGTGGCCGCCGAGGGTGCAGACAAGGAGGCTATCCGCGAGGCGATCGTCACCATGCCCAACTACTTCGCCGACTACAACACCACCGTCACCTTCATCACCGCCGAGGAGATGAAGCGGGATCACGCGGGACTGCCCCACGGCGGCGAGGTCATCCGCAACGGCCGCACGGGCATCCACGGCCTGACCTCCCACACCATCCGCTACAGCCTGCGCCTGGACTCCAACCCCGAGTTTACCGCCTCTGCCCTGGTGGCCTTCGCCCGCGCGGTGTACCGCATGAAGCAGAGAGGCCGCACGGGATGCGTCACGGTGCTGGACGTAGCCCCCGCCGACCTGTCCCAGCTCTCCCCCGAGGAGCTACGGGCCCATATGCTCTGACAAGTGAACAGAAAGATCCCACCGAAGGTGTAGCCCTCGGTGGGATCTTTTCGGTGGGATCAGCTCCAGCCGTAGCGGATGATGTAGTAGATGACGTAGAACCAATTCAGCAGTCCGTGAAGCATGGCCCACCCGATGGACTGCCACTTGACGTAGGAGATCACCATGGCCAGCACTGCGCCGAAGGACACGCCCTTGCCCACGGTCTCGGTCACCTGCTGGGTGGTATAATGGTTATGCACCACCGTTACCTCCCGTTTCTCTCCGTAGATCAATTCCTCTACGGATATATCCAAGACGTCCGCGATCCTATGTAAGGTCTCGATATCGGGCTGTGTCTTGCCGCACTCCCAGTTGGAGACGGCCTGCCTCGTCACCGACAGGCGCTCGGCCAAGGCCTCCTGGGTCATGTCCCTTTGCTCACGGTACTGCTTGATGTGTTTTCCGATCATGTCCTGCTTCCTTTCGTGGGGGAGATGCCTTCATTATACGCCCGATGGATGGAAAAATCAAGCAATGTTTTGTTGCGGAGGGGGTTTTTGAGCAAAACGGACCTCAACTCATGCGGGATCCACCCCGAGGATCCTCTCTACCGTCTCGCGCTCCTCGTCGGACAGCTCCAGGATCTGCTTGGTGTCTCCCAGACGGAACACCCCCCGCGCGGAACTGTAATGGATGGCGGTGTCGTCCCAAGCAAAGGTGTAGTCAAAGCTGTCGGGTGCTTTCCCAACCGTCCAAGCGTTGCCCCAGAGCTTCAGCAGAGCGGCCTCATCTTCGTCGGACAGCACGGTTGCGTCCTCCGAGCCGTGGGTCACGGTCATGTTCCCCTCGCATACGAATTCATAGTAGGAATAGGATTGGGTGCGATCACCGCAAGCGGTAAGCGCCAGCAGAAGGATGGCGGACAGGCAGATAACAATGGTCTTTTTCATGGTTTGCTCCTTTTATTTTTCAAATTTGGGTTTATCGAGCAACGCCCGAAGGGCGTTGTTCTCTTCCGTTGCGCCCATTGGGCGCACATCATTTACCCCAACGGGGTAACATCATTTCGCCAAGGCGAACTTCATTGCGCCTGCGGTCCCGCCCGCGGCGCACATCATTTGCAGTTTATCGGTCACAGACCGATAAACTGCAATTTACCCCTCCGTCTCCAAAAACCTCACCGTAATCACCAATTTCCCCTCCGCATACGCCGCCCCGATGGTCCCGTGCATCCGCTCGGTCAGGAGCTTGGCGATGGACAGCCCCAGGCCCGTGGACTTGCGCGCGGAGTCCACCGTGAAGAAGCGGTCGAAGAGCTTGCCCACGTCCACCGAGGACAGGGCGGCGGCGGTGTTGGCAAAGGTCACGGTGCCGTCGGGGGTGAGGGTCACCGCGAAGTCGCCATCGCTGTACTTGATGGCGTTGCCGATGATGTTCCCGAAAATGCGGGTGAGGGCCGTGGGGTCGAGATTGCGTCGGATCTCCTCCTCGGGAATGGTTACCTCAGGCTCGATACCCTGCCCCGTGAAGGAACCGTAGAAGGAGATCAATGACTCCTCCAGCACTCGACAGAGGTTGACGGGCTCGGGGGATACCTCGGGGGTGGAGGCCACCACCGAGTAGCGGAACAGCTCCTCCATGAGCTCCCGCAGAGTCTCGGCGCGGCCGCGGATCCGGGCCACATAGCGGGCGGCGTCATCCGACAGCTCCTCCCGCTCCAACAGCTCCAGATAGCCGTAAATGGCGGTCAGAGGGGTACGGAGGTCGTGGGAGACCCCCGCCACCGCCTCCTTCAGCTCCCGGTCGCCGTTGATAAACTGCTGTCTCTGACGGCGCAAAAGCTTCAGCTCCCGATTCACCGCCTCGGCCAGCGCCCGCATTTTTCTGTCCCGGGAGGAGATGTCGATGAGGGTGTTGGTATCCTCCCGCAGACGCGCCGAAAAGGCCTCGGCGATCTCGCTCGCGGCCTTTCGCAGGGTATACACTTTTACGGCCAGCACCGCAACGGTGACGCATAGCACACCGATTACGGCCAGTAGGAATTCAGTCATAGGCGGCTCCTGTCGGTCACCCTCTCACCCCCGCAGAAGGGAGCGAGAGGGCTTTTTTGGGTTATTTCAGTTCCTTCTTTTGGAAGATCCACGCGCCTCCCACCGTGGTCACGGCGATGAAGGCCAGGCCCCAGAAGGGAAGGTCTGCCATGTCGGCGGTCTTGTTGTAGGGGGAGGCCTGCTCCTCCTGACCGCTGGGCAGGAAGTTGTAGAGGAACTCCAAGGCCACTCGGGCGGGGCCGCCCACGTAGGCCGGACTCTCGATGGTATTTCCCGTGGGAACGAAATCGTTCACCTCCTCCGAGAATACGTACTCGTCCACGAATTGGGGTGTCTCCAGAGCCTCCCGCATGGGGACGGTCACCCACATCATCAGGGCGATGGCCAGAATCAGCACCGTCACCGCGGCAACGGTGCGGTTCTGGATGGCCATGACCACCAGAAGGAACAGGGAGGTAAGGCCCAGCACCGCCAAAAGCCCGATGAGGGCGGGGAGGATGAAGGCCTTGGCGGTCAGCTCAAAGCCCCCCAGGAGAGGCACGCCCAGACCCAGACCGATGAGGAGGGTGGGGACCACGTAGTAGATGGCGGCGGCGGTGGAGCAGACGATCAGGTTGGACAGATAGATGGACAGGCGGGAATGGCCCGTGATAATCTTGTTGCGGACGGTCTTGTCCCCGTACTCCCGCCCGATGAGGAGGGCGATGAGCACCGACATGACCAGAGCCGTGATGAGGGTGTCGGGAAGAAGGGTGTGGTCGGCCTTGATGACCTGATCCACAAAGGCGGACTTGTAGTGAAGATTGTTCAGAACCCCCAGAAGCTGGTAGCCGCAGGTGACGGCGAGACCGATCCAGAAGAACACCGAGCGGAAGAGGCGGCGGTAGCCGGCGGATAACAGCTTAGTCATGGCGGTCACCTCCTACCAGATTCACGTAGTAGCTCTCAAGAGATTCGTCCTTTTCGGTGACGCCCAGCAGCTCACAGCTCTCACCCGCAAGAGCCACGGCCAGCTCGGTGATGCTCATTTTGGCGTAGATGTCGGCCTTGGTGTCGGAGATCACCTTGTACTCGATCCCCTTAGTGTCCAGAACGCGGGTCAATGCCCCCACGTCGGATACCTCCACCCGCAGGCACTTGCGGCAGGCGGCCTCCAGCTCCTCGGCACTGATCTCGCGGAGCATACGCCCCCCGTCGATGAAGCCGTAGTGGGTGGCCAGACGGGCCAGCTCGTCCAGAATGTGGCTGGACATGATCACCGTGATGTTGCGCTGGCGGTTGAGCTTCAGGATCAGCTCACGCATCTCGATGATACCCTGGGGGTCAAGGCCGTTAGTGGGCTCATCCAGCACCAGCAGGTCGGGATCCCCCGCCAGGGCGATGGCGATGCCCAGCCTCTGGCGCATACCCAGAGAGAAATTCCGCGCCTTCTTCTTGCCCGCGTTCTCCAGACCCACCAGCTTCAGAAGCTCGGGGATGGAGTCGAAGGAGGGAAGTCCCAGGATGAGATACTGCTGCTTGAGGTTCTCCTCGGCGGTCATGTCCATGTAGATGGAGGGGGTCTCTACCACGGCCCCCATGCGGCGGCGGGAGCGCACCACCTTGGGGTCGGT
>JAFULU010000374.1 GCA_017483125.1 Clostridia bacterium | reverse complement strand
CCCAGCGGGCGTAGAGCATGGTGTCAGCCTCAATGAGGGTGGCGGCAAAGTCGAAGGGGGTGGTCAGACCCTCGTCGGCATACCAGCCAAGAAAGACGAAGCCGTCGCGGACGGGATCGGCAGGCTTGGGAGCGGGTCTGCCGTTGACCACGTAGGCGTCGCTCACCACACCGCCGCCGTTGGTGTTGTAGCTGACGGTGAAGCTGACCTTCTTGCGGAAGGTCATGACAGCATCCCCAAGGGTCAAAATCAGGGTGTCACCCTCCACCGTAGCGGTGGCGGTCCCTTCCTCGTCCTTGCGGAAGTCGAGGGTGATGACGTTTTCGCTGACGGTGTACTCACCCGACGTGTTGTAGCCGGGGCCCGTCAGAGAGAACTGATTGCCGCCGCTGAGAGCCAGCTGCAATTCACCCATCTCCAGATCGTAGTAGTAGATACCTGTTTCCACACCCTCGGCGGGGGGAGTGGTGTCAGGCACCTTGCCTTGGTTTCCAACGCCCAGAATCACGGCTACCACAACGGCGGCAATGAGCAGCACCGCGGTGACCGCGAAGGCGTAGAACCATTTGTTCACATTCTTGAAAAAATTCATTCTGTGGACAACCTCCTGTTTGATATTTGCGTGACCGACGTCCATTTTTCGGGGAAAACCTTCAAAATCAGGTCGGCTCCGTATGTGACGGAGATAGAAATTACACAAATCTCCATCATACACAGTTAAAGACTATTTTACCATAATAAATAATATAAATCAACATGAAAATATGGACATTGCGAACAGTCTGTAAATTTTATATTAAGCAAAATCATCTTTTACAATACTGAATAAAGCTTCGGAAAAATTCAGTAGGATACGCCGTATGAAAGCATCCTTTCACGTAACGCGTATCTGTTGGGGAGGGGACTTCGCTACGAAGGAAAGCAGCTCCGTGACTTTGCTGTTTTTCACAAATAATTGGTCAAGTGGTGATAATTTCTTTACAAAATGCACCCGGAACCATTGACAAACAATTGATTTTCATGTATAATGTATCCGTATATCTATGCGAAAAGAGGACAGACCGAACCAAACGGCCCATCCCTCATTTCGGCATAAAACAATCAGAAAGGTAGTTGAAACATGGCTTTCTCTCTCCACGGGGTACACGTACCCCACCGAAAGAATACGGCAAAGCTGGCGGCGGTCCCCATGCCTTCGCCGAAGACCGTAACCATCCCCATGTCCATGCACATCGGCGCACCTGCCAAGCCCGTGGTCAAGGTAGGCGACCTTGTCAAGGTCGGCACCCTCATCGCCGAGGCAGGCGGCTTTGTCTCCGCGCCCATCTACGCCTCGGTGTCGGGTAAGGTCACCAAGATCACCGAGTATCTCCAGTCAAACGGCACCACCGTCCCCGCCATGGTCATTGAGTCCGATGGCGAGATGACCCCCGATGAATCCATCGCTCCCCCCGTCGTGGACTCCCGCGACTCCCTCCTGGAGGCCATCAAGCAGAGCGGTGTCGTAGGCCTGGGCGGTGCGGGCTTCCCCACCCACGTCAAGTTCGCCGTGGATCCCGACCGCATTGAGTACCTCATCATCAACGGTGCCGAGTGCGAGCCCTACGTCACCTCGGATACCCGTACCATGCTGGACCGCACAGCCGATATGAAGCGGGCGCTGGAGGCCATGAAGAAGTACTTTGGGATCAAAAATATTGTCATCGGCATCGAGAACAATAAAAAGGAAGCCATCGCCTCCATGAGAAAGCTCATGCAGGAGACCTGCGAGGGATGTACCTTCACCGTCAAGTCCCTCCCCGCCCTCTACCCCCAGGGCGGCGAGAAGGTGCTCATCTACCACACCGTGGGTCGCGTTGTTCCCGTGGGCAAGCTCCCCATCGACGTGGGCTGTATCGTGGTCAACTGCACCACCGTGGCCGCCATCGGTGCCTATCTGGAAACGGGTATGCCCCTGGTGGAGAAGTGCGTCACCGTGGACGGAGGCGCGGTCAAGGAGCCCAAGAACGTGGTGGTTCCCATCGGCACCGCCCTGTCCGAGGTCTTCGACTTCTGCGGCGGCCTCACCGAGGCTCCCGATAAGGTGGTCTACGGCGGCCCCATGATGGGCATTACCGTCCCCGATACCACCGCCCCCATCCTCAAGAACACCAACGCCATTCTGGCTCTGACCAAAAAGGAGACCAAGCTCCCCAAGACCACTCCCTGCATCCGTTGCGGCTCCTGTCTCAATACCTGCCCCTTCGGTCTGTCTCCCGCCCAGATCGCCCGCGCCTACGATAAGAAGGACGCCGTGGCTCTGAATAACCTGTCGGTGAACGCCTGCATGGAGTGCGGCTGCTGCAGCTTCGTCTGCCCCGCCAACCGCCCCCTGGTCCAGACCAATAAGCTGGCCAAGCAATTCCTGAAAGAAGAAAAAGCAAAGGAGGATGCCAAGGCATGAACAACCAACTGACGCTCTCGGTCTCCCCCCATATCCACAGCGGCCGTACCACTCGCCGCATCATGCTGGACGTGCTCATCGCCCTCCTCCCCGCCGCCGTGGCGGGCGTGGTGATCTTCGGACTCACCTCCCTGATCGTCATCGCCTCCTGCGTTGTCGGTTGCGTGGGCTTTGAGGCTCTGTTCTACGTCATCCGCAAGAAACCCATCCCTGTAGGCGACCTCTCAGCCGCCGTCACGGGTCTGCTCCTCGCCCTGAACCTCCCCGCCAATACCCCCTGGTGGCAGTGCCTCATCGGCGCCCTCTTCGCTATGGTGGTGGTCAAGGGCCTCTTCGGCGGTTTGGGTGCCAACCCCGTCAACCCCGCCATCACTGCCCGCGTGTTCATGCTGGTGGCCTTCGCTACCCTGGCCAAGCCCGCCTTCCCAACCATCGTGGACACCGTCTCCTCGGCTACCCCTCTGGCCTCCGAGACCCCCACCTCCCTGACTGACCTGCTTCTGGGTCTCCACGGCGGTGCCATCGGCGAGACCTGCGCCGTAGCCCTCCTGCTGGGCGGGATCTACCTCCTCTGCCGCCGCGTCATCACCTGGCATATTCCCGTGGCCTTCATCGGTACGGTCTTCGTAGCCTCCTTCTTCATGGAGGGGATGGATCTCACCGCCGCCCTGGCCGCGATCCTTTCGGGTGGTCTGCTCATCGGTGCCATCTTCATGGCCACCGACTACGTCACCTCCCCCGCCACCCCTTGGGGCAAGATCATTTTCGGTGTGGGCGCGGGTCTCATCACCTTCCTGATCCGCTATTTCGGCGTGTATCCCGAGGGCGTGTCCTTC
The DNA here is from genome assembly GCA_017483125.1 of Clostridia bacterium. Lineage (GTDB taxonomy): Bacteria > Bacillota > Clostridia > Oscillospirales > CAG-272 > CAMEON01. Next base: position 13,609 of record JAFULU010000374.1, on the reverse strand, counting down.
GCCATTCTGTTTATGAACATCATCACCCCCTACATCAGCTCTTGGACCAAGCGCAAGGTTTTCGGAACAGGAGGTAAGAACGCATGAAAAAGTCTGTAACCAGTACCCTTGTTCTCTTCGCCATCTGCGCCGTCATGGCCATTCTGTTGGCTCTGACCAACTCCATCACCGCCCCCATCATCAAGCAGAATCAAGAGGCCGCCGCCAACGAGGCCCTTCTGGAGGTCATGCCGAACGGTGAGGGCTTTGAGAAGATGGATCTCTCGGCCTACGAGCTCCCCGCCACTGTCACCGAGGTCTACAAGGAGAAGAACGGCGGCTACGTCGTCACCCTCACCACCACGGGCTACGGCTCGGGCTTCGTCATCATGTGCGGCGTGTCCGCCGACGGCACCGTTACGGGCACCGTCTGTCTCGCCTCCACCGAGACCTTGGGCCACGAGAAGACCTTTGGCGCGAATTTCATCGGTAAGGACGCCGCGGGCGTGGACGCCACCGATACGGTTTCGGGTGCCACCAAGACCACCCAGGCCTACAAGAACGCCGTCAAGGACGCTCTGAACACCGCCATCATTCTCGGCGGCGGCTCGGTGGATCTCCGTGATCCCGCTCAGATCCTCAACGATAACCTCTCCGCCGCCCTGCCTGCGGGAGAAGGGAAGTTCACCAAGCTCTTCATCGCCGAGGTCATCGAGGGCATCGACGCCGTCTACACCGCCGACAACGGCAAGGGCTACGTCTTCGTCATCGGCGAGGAGTTCATCCCCGTGGACGAGTCGGGCAATACCGCCAATACCACCGTCAAGACCGCCTACGATATTCTGGTGGCTTCCACTGTCGAGGATATCGACCTCACCCCCTACGCCGACACCCTCAAGTATATCACCTCCGCCAAGAAGACCGCCTCGGGCAACTTCATCTTTGAGGTCAAGGGACCCGGCTACGGCATCACGGGCGGTGACGAGTACCATCCCGCCTCGGGCGAGTATATCATCGTCCGCGTGTCCATGACCCCCGAGGGGAAGATCATTGACACCCTCACCGTTTCCCAGGAGGAATCCAAGGGTATCGGTGATGCCTGCGCCGACGAGAAGTTCTACGGCCAGTTCGACGGCAAGACCGAGTCCGACTACAAGGATATCGACGCCATTTCGGGCGCGACCCTCACCACCAACGGCTACCTGAAGGCCATCGAGCGCGCCTTCGAGGCTCTGAACACCCTAAAAGGAGGAAGCAACTGATGAAAAAGAATCATAATCTCTCCATCCTCCTGAAGGGCATCATCAAGGAGAATCCCGTATTCGTCTTGATCCTCGGAACCTGCCCCACCCTGGCCACCACCAATAACGTGGCGGGAGCCTTCGGTATGGGTATCGCCGCCCTGGCGGTGCTGGTCTGCTCCAACGTTCTCATCTCCCTGCTCCGTAAGATCATCCCCGACAGCGTCCGCATCCCCTGCTATATCGTCATCATCGCGGGCTTTGTCACCATCGTGGAAATGATCGTCCACGCCTATTTCCCCGCCCTCTACGATATGCTGGGCGTCTACCTCGCCCTCATCACGGTCAACTGCATCATCCTCGGCCGTGCCGAGATGTTCGCGGGTAAGAACTCCGTGGGTAAGTCGGCTCTGGACGGCATCGGCATGGGTCTGGGCTTCACCCTAGCCCTCGTGCTCATGTCCACCATCCGCGAGGTGCTGGGTAACGCCTCCTTCGCGGGTATCGCCATCCCCTTCCTGGAGCCCTACAAGATCGAGTTTTTGGTCAAGGCTCCCGGCGGTATGCTGGTCTACGGTATGCTCATCGCCCTGGTCTACGTCATCACCAGCGGTAAGGCTCCCCTGAAGAAGTCCTTCTCCTGCGCGGGCTGTCCCAACGCCGCCACCTGCCAGACCGCCTGTACCGCATCCGCTGAACCCACCGAAGAACAGAAAGGAGACGCACAGTAATGGAAATGTTCAAGTCCCTCATCATCATTCTCCTCTCCTCGGTGCTGGTCAATAACTACGTGCTGTCCCGCTTCCTGGGTATCTGCCCCTTCCTCGGGGTGTCCAAGAAGCTGGATCAGGCCACGGGCATGGGTATCGCGGTCACCGCCGTCATGCTGATGGCCACCGCTGTGACCTGGCCCATCCAGTACTTCCTCTTGGACAAGATGGGACTGGGTTACCTCCAGACCATCGTCTTCATTTTGGTCATCGCCGCCCTCGTGCAGATGGTGGAGCTGCTGCTCAAGAAGTTCTCTCCCTCCCTCCATAAGGGCCTGGGCGTGTATCTGCCTCTGATCACCACCAACTGCGCCGTCCTGGGCGTGGCCATCAACAACATCACCGACGGCTACAGCTTCATCGAGTCCATGGTCAGCTCTCTGGGCGTGGGTCTGGGCTTCCTTCTGGCCATGGTGCTGTTCTCGGGTCTGCGCTCCCGCATCGACGAGACCAACATCCCCCGTCCCTTCAAGGGCCTGGCCGTCACCCTCATCGCCGCCTCCTTCATCTCCCTGGCCTTCATGGGCTTCGCGGGGATCGTGGACGCGCTCTTCGCATAAGGAGGTGCCGAGAATATGGATTTCATGAACATTCTTGTCGCCTTCGGCATTGTCGGCGGTATCGCCCTGATCCTGGGTGTCCTGCTGGCCCTCATTTCCCACTTCTTCGCTGTTCCAGAGAACGAGACCGTCAAGGCCGTTCGCGCCTGTCTCCCCGGTGTCAACTGCGGTGCCTGCGGCTACAAGGGCTGTGACGATTACGCCGCCGCCGTAGCCGAGGGAACCGCCGCCCCCAACCTCTGCGTCCCCGGTGCCGAGGCTACCGCCAAGGAGCTGGGCGAGATCCTGGGCGTGGAGGTGGAGGCCCCCGAGGACGTGGTCGCCTACGTCCATTGCAACGGAAACTGCGAGGCCACCACCAAGAAGGCCGCCTACGACGGCATCTCCACCTGTAAGGCCGCCTCCATGCTCTACGGCGGTCCCGACGCCTGCCGCTTCGGCTGTCTGGGTCTGGGGGACTGCGCCAAGGCCTGCCCCGCCGACGCCATCTGCCTGAAGGACGGCATCGCCCACGTGGATACCTCCCGCTGTCTGGGTTGCGGTCTCTGCGCCACCATCTGTCCCAAGCACGTCATCTCCATGATCCCTCAGGAGACCGAGGCCGCCGTCATGTGCAGTAACACCGAAAAGGGCGCCGACGCCCGCAAGGCCTGCAAGAACGCCTGCATCGGCTGTATGAAGTGCAAGAAGGTCTGCCCCCACGATGCCATCACCGTCACGAATAATCTGGCGAAAATTGATTATGATAAGTGTGAGGGCTGCGGCCTCTGCGCCGAGGCCTGTCCCACGGGCTGTATGAAGCAGGTCGTCTTCCCCGACATTCCCGAGGGTATCCACCCCACCGAGCTTATCAATCAGGATTTCGTCGAGTAATTCTATGAATCAAAACAATCAAACCACTAAGCCCACCGCCGCAGGCGGTGGGCGTAAGTTCAGAAACGATCTGATCTTCATCACCGCCATTCTGGTGATCGTAGCCATGGTCGCCGCCGTCCTGTTTTTCCTTCGCGGAGAGGGAAGCACCGTGCAGGTGGAGGTGGACGGCACCGTTATCGGCATCTACCCTCTGTCGGTTGACCGTGAGGTGGAGATCAAAACGGGTGAGAACGGTGAGGAGCTGAACCTCCTCGTCATCAAGGACGGCAAAGCCACCGTCACCACCGCCACCTGCCCCGACGGCATCTGCGCCGCCCACAGACCCATCTCCCGCGAGGGGGAGAGCATTATCTGCCTACCCCATAAGGTGGTCGTAACGGTCGTCGGCGGCGAGGGGGATGAGCCGGATGTGGTCGCGTAAAGGCGGAACAAAATTGGAATAAGAAGCCAAAATATCACACCGCCTGTCCCGTTCCTGATTTTGCATTTTGCATTTTGAATTTTGCATTCTTCCGAAAGGAGGCCCACCGTGAAGCACCCCGCCAAAAAGCTCGCCCTGCTGGGCCTCTGCACCGCCATCGCCATGGTGCTGGCCTGGGTGGAAAGTCAGCTCCCCCCGCTGACCACCGCCGTCCCCGGCATCAAGCTGGGACTCCCCAACATCGCCATCATCTTCATCCTCTACCGCTTCGGCTGGAAGGAGGCCGCCGCCGTTTCCTTCGTCCGCATCCTGGCCGTCTCCTTCATCTTCAATCCCGCCACCCTCCCCTATAGTCTGGCGGGAGGCCTTTTGAGCCTTCTGGGCATGGCCCTCCTTAAAAAGACGGATCTCCTTTCGGTTACGGGAGTCAGCGTAGCGGGAGGCCTCCTCCATAACGTGGGGCAGATCCTCATGGCCATGCTGATTCTGAGCACCGCGGGGCTGGGCTACTACCTCATCATACTGGCGGTAACGGGTGTGGTGTCGGGGATTTTTGTGGGTCTTTGCGGTAGTTTCGCAGTCAAACGGGTGCGGTTTCGTTGATTCCTACAAAATGCGAAAAATAGCCCAAAAAGACATAATAAACCATTGACAAAACCAACTTGATGTGATACAATCTATCTGTATGTAAATACGAAATTCCATCAAATTCAAGGAGAATACTCATGAAAAAGCTTATCTGCGTTCTTCTCAGCGTTCTCATGCTCGCCACCGCCGTCGCTTTCGTCGGCTGTGACAAGGCTCCCGCCACCGTAAAGATGGGTCTGGGCGTCTACACCGCAACCCCCACCACCACCGACGCCTCCGAGGACAAGGAGGGTCAGGGCAAGGTCGCCATCACCGCCGCCGTCATCACCGTTGACGCCGAGGGTAAGGTCGTGGCCTGCCAGCTGGATACCGCTGACCTCACCGTAAAGTTCACTCTTGACGGTAAGGCCGTGGCCAACGACGGCTTCAAGACCAAGTACGAGCAGGGCAAGGACTACAACATGGTCACCTACGGCGGTGCCGCCAAGGAGTGGTTCGAGCAGGCCGATGCCTTTGAGGCATTCGTGGTCGGCAAGACCCTGGACGAGATCAAGGCTCTGGTCGCCGAGGGCAACAAGGGCAACTCCGACGTGATCGCCGCGGGCTGCACCATCATGATCCACGAGTTCGTGGGTGCCATCGAGAAGGCCTTCGCCAACCTCGCTGATTCCACCGCTACCGCCGAGTCCGCTCTCAAGCTGGGCATGAACGTGGAGCAGACCACCGCCGACGCCACCGAGGAGAAGGACGGCTCCAACCAGGTCGAGACTACTATCTTCGCCGCCGCTGTGGACGCCGAGGGTAAGGTTCTGGCTGCCGCTTCCGACTGCGTGCAGGTCAAGTTCACCTTCAATGCTACCGGTGCTTCCACTCTGGACACCACCAAGGCTATCTCCTCCAAGCGTGAGGCCGGTGCCAACTACGGTATGGTCGCCTACGGCGGTGCCGCCAAGGAGTGGTTCGAGCAGGCCGACGCCTTCAACGCTCTCTGCGTGGGCAAGACCGCTACCGAGATCAAGGCCCTCTGCGCCGCTGACAACTACGGCACCGACGAGGTCAAGACCGCGGGCTGCACCATTCTGGTCAATGGCCTGACCAAGGCCGCCGCCAAGATCGGCTGATCAAACCAATAATGGGGGGCAACGCCTCCCATTTTTCACCTACGGAGATTTCTTCATGAAAGTCAAGCTTTTATCCGTCCTGTTGTCCCTTGCCATGCTCCTGCCCTGCGCCGCGCTGGTCTCCTGCGAAAAGCCCCCCGAGAAGTTCTCGGAGTATTCCTTCGACTACTTCGACACCGTCACCACCATAACGGGCTACGCCGAAAGCAGGGAGGCCTTTGACGGGATCGCGGAGAGTGTCCTTACCGAACTGGGAGAATACCACCGCCTCTTCACCATCTATCACCGCTTTGAGGGGCTGGAGAACCTCTGTACCGTCAACGAGCTGGTGGACGGTCAGCACCGCACCGTTACCGTGGACCGCCGCATCGTGGATATGCTCCTCTACGCCAAGGAGATGTATGCCAAAACGAACGGTCGCGTCAATATCGCCATGGGAAGCGTCCTCTCCATCTGGCACGACTACCGCACCCTCGGCATGGACGATCCCGCCTCCGCCGAGTTGCCCCCCATGGACAAGCTCACAGAGGCCGCAAAGCATACCGACATCAACTGTCTGGTTATTGACGAGGAGAACTCCACCGTCACCCTTACCGACCCCGCCATGAAGCTGGATGTGGGAGCCATCGCCAAGGGCTACGCCGTGGAGATGGTGGCCCGATCCCTGGAGGAGCAGGGGATCACGGGGTTTGTCATCAACGTGGGCGGTAACGTCCGTACCGTGGGCGAAAAGGCCGACGGAGAGCCCTGGCTGGTGGGGATTGAGAACCCCGACGAGGAGGAGGACCGCCCTTACCTCGCCTATCTGGGGTTAGCGGGCCGCACCCTCGTCACCAGCGGCTCCTATCAGCGTTACTATCTGGTGGACGGCAAACGCTACCACCACATCATTGACCCCGATACCCTCATGCCCTCCGAGGGCTTTACCTCGGTGTCGGTCCTCACCAAAAGCTCCGCCGACGGTGACGCCCTGTCCACCGCCCTGTTCTGTATGAGCTTTGAGGAGGGATTGGCCCTTGTGGAGTCCCTCCCCGATACCGAAGCCATGTGGGTACTCCCCGACGGGCAGGAAAAGACCTCCAGCGGCTTTGACGCCTACCGAACCAAATAAAAGAACGGGTGACCGACATGGCCACCCGTTTTTGTTATTATTACTGCTTGTTTTTCTTGAAATACCGCATGGTCGCGCCCATCACGGCAATGCCCAGGATGGGGAAGACGGCGATCACCAGCATACCCGCCTTGAGTCCCACCTGCTCGGCGGAAATGCCGAGGGTCACGCCCAAGTCAGCCGCGAAGGAGGTAGCCGACACCTTGTCCACCACCACGCCCAGGAGCTGGGGTGCCAGGGACGCGCCCATGTCACCCCCCGCCGCCATGAGGGCGTAGGCCATGACACCCGCCGCGGGGATGTTGTCCTCCATGAAGATCAGGGCACCGGGCCAGAGCATGGAGGTGAACAGCCCCGTGAAGATACAGGCCACGAAGGGAAGGATCACACCGGGCACCAGTCCCGCCACCAGATAGCAGACCGCCGCGCCGATCATGCCCGTCATGAGCACAGGGGCGATGCGCTTTCCAAACTTGGCGTACCCGATACGCATGAGTCCCAGAAGCACCGCGAACATGGCCACGCCCAGAATGTCACCCACGGCCTTGTCAATGCCCAGGGCGTTTTCCATGTAGCCCGAGATCCAGTTGCTCATGGCGTTCTCGGCACAGCTGCCAAAGAAGATGCACCCCACGCAGAGAGCCAGCCCCACCGCCCGCTTCTTGGTGGAGGCCGTACCGCCGCCGTTTCCGTGACTACCCATGTCGGGCATGGGGGAGATGGCGAAGAGCACCGCCGCGATGATGGGAAGCAGGGCCAGGAGGAGCATGAGGTAGGCCCAGTTCTCGCTGCCGAAGATCTTGAGGAAGGAGGTGCCGATGACCACCATGGTCAGCACACCAAAGGCGTAGAGCGAGTGGAGAAAGCTCATATCCCTCTGGGGATTATCCGAGGGAATGGCGGCCATGACGGGGCTGAGAAGTGCCTCCGAGAGTCCCGCCGACAGAGAGAAGATCACGGTGCCGATCACCAGTCCTCCGTAGGCGAAGGAAGGGAAGAAGGTGGGAATGAGGGCGTAGACCGACATACCCAGGGTGGTGATCAGGGGCATGACCCGCACGATGATCTTGGTATTGATGTACTTGGAGAAGAAGGTGCAGATAAGATCCACCCCAAGCTGGGTGACGAAATTCACCAGCACCAGGGTACCCAGAAGGGTGTAGGAAATGCCGTAGGTATCCCGCAGAGTCACGAAGAGGAGCGGGGGGATACAGAAGACCGAGGACATGGTGAAGTAAGCGGCGTAGCAGGCCAGCTTGGTGCGCTTGAAATTGAGGGCTTGGGTCATAATACACTCCTTTGCTCGCGTGGATCACGCGATGAACATTCAGTATTATAGTACAGAATCTCCCGTTTGTCAAGAAATTCTTGACAAAAAAACACTGCCGTGGTAAAATAAAGAAAAATACCCCGAAAGGAGACGAAGCATGAAGCTCTGCGTTCCCATTCCCTGCTTTTTCCCCTGCTCCGATACCGAGCAGTTCATCACCGCCATCCGCAAGTCCGCCGAGCTGGGCTACCACACCGTGGAGACCTACGACTGGCGTATGCTGGACACTGCCGCCGTCAGATCCACCCTGGAGGACACGGGCGTGGAGCTGTGCAGTGTCCTGGTCATGGAGAACCGCCTCACCACCCCCGAGTGCCGTGGCCTTTGGCTGTCCTCCCTGAAGGACACCTGTGAGGCCGCCGTTAAGATGGGGGTCAAGCACGCCATCACCCAAGTGGGTAACGACACGGGTGCTCCCCGCGAGGCCCAGCACACCGCCATCGTGGAGACCCTCCGCGCCGCCAAGCCCATACTGGAGCACTACGGGGTCACGGTCATGCCCGAGCCTCTGAATATAAAGGTAAACCACCCGGGCTATTACCTCACCTCTGCCGCCGAGGCCTTTGACATCATCCGCGAGGTGGACTCTCCCTTCGTCAAGGTGGTCTACGATATCTACCACCAGCAAGTCACCGAGGGGGACATCATCCCCACCGTCACGAAAAACCTCGGCCTTATCGCCCACCTCCACTCCGCGGGCCACCCGGGCCGCCACGAGCTGTGGGAGGGGGAGCTGAATTACAAGTACATCTTCGACGCCATTGACAAGGCGGGCTACACGGGTGCCTGCGGTCTGGAATACAATCCTCTTTGTAACCCTGCGGACAGCCTGAAGCGGGCTATGGAGATCTACGGGTAACCGTGTATATACGATCAAAAAGCAGGACGCCTCCTCATGGGAGACGCCCTGCGATTTTTTGTGATGGAATATCAACCTTCAACCGTCACGCCCTGCACCACAGCCATGATGCAAAGCCCGTCGGCGTCCTCGTTGGGCACCAGGGCGAAGACCACGTCCAGAGTCTGTCCCGCGTAATCCTTGAGATCGGCGCAGACACCCGAGGGAGCGCCCTCGACGCCCTGGAACACGATCTTGTCGGGATGGGTGGCCACATCGTAGCCCGTGGAGGAGAAGTACTGCTTGGCCGAATCGTAGATGCCGGCGTTACCCGTCACGTCCGAGAAGCCGTTACGGTTGTAGAGGGTACACTCGTTCCAGGTCTTGCCGCCGTCGGCGCTCCACATATACTTGTCGATGCCGCCCTCGGCGATGGCCCAGCCCGCCAGGGCCAGCTTACCGCCGTCCACGGTGGTGTTCTTGTAGTCGAGGAAGTCCAGGGGCTTATCCGAGTTGGTGCCGCGGGAGTTGTAAGGGCCGTCCCCGTCGCCGTGACCGTTGATGAAGTCGATCATGGAGGCGTAGCGCACGTCGGATACCGTCCAGCCAGAGTTGGGATCCACATAGTAGCCGGGGCTGGTGATGTCGTCAGCCTCGGGGGCTTCACCCGTGGAGAAGTCGACGGTACCCGCGATAACACCGCCCTTGTAGATCTCGCCAACACCCTTGACGTTGAGGAGGCAGATATCCTCCAGGCTGTCGGCCAGACCCAGGTAGGCGATATCCACGTAGGTCTCGGGGGAGGTGGTGACGTTGAAGACGTCGAAGCGGACGTGGAGCGCGGTGTAGGAGCCCGAGGAGTCGGGAGCGAAGGTGGGCAGATGCTGATCCGCCACGTCCGCCAAAAGCACGTGCCAGTTTCCGTCGGCGATCAGCTCGTTGACGTGGAAGCTGTCTCCCGCGTGGGCGCTGTGATGCACGGTGCTGATGAAGAACTCGAAATTCACCGTCTCGGGGTTCTCCTTGGGCAGACGGTACTTCACCGCCAGGTACTGACCCGTGGGGCTTATATCCGAGTTGGAGTAGGCCTGGAAGAAGGCCTCGCTCGCGGCGTCCCCGGGACCGTAGAGACGGACGTAGGTTTTGTCCTCGGAAAGCTCGGCCTTACCGGGGAAGTTGGAGGTCTTGGTGGCCTGATACAGCTCCTCGGCCTCGTTGTAGACGTTCATGGAATTGGTCAGGATATCCTCCTCGGAGCCGGGCCAGCCCTTGAAATCGGTGTCAGCCACGATCCTGAAGGTGCGGCTCTCGGCACCGTCCATATTGAAGGCGAAGGCGTAGGAGTAGGTGCCGTTTCGGTCGTAGTAGACCGCGTAGCCGTCGTAGTAGTGAGCGTGGCCCTTCTTGTCGGGGGTCTTGGAGGAGTTGATGGTCAGCTCCACCCACTTGCCGTCGATCTTTTCATAGATCACGGGCGCGGTCATCTTCTCAAAGCCGTACACGCGCACAGCCTTGTTGTTGGAACCGCCCGACACGGTGAACTCGGCAGACTTGCCGTTTACGGACTTGACCTTGGGCAGATATACGCTCTCCATAGCCTCGCCGTCCTGTACCGTCAGCTTCAGACCGTTCAGACAGGTGTTTTCGCGTATCTTCTGCATATTGCTGTCGTCGGCGGAATCGTAGAAGCCCCAGGGGGAGATGACGAGGCAGAGCTTCATGGTGTCGCCCTTCTTGAGGGTGACGGCGTCCAGATCCAGGGACAGGCTGTATCGGGCGTTGGCACCCACCATAACGAAGCCCGCATCGCACTTCTGACCGCCGATGGTGAAGTCGGAGTCGTAGATCATGAAGCCCAGGTTGACGTTGTTCTTCTCCCAGCCCGAAGCGGCGTTGCCCAGATCGTACAGAGCTACGTAGGGGAAGAGATCGCCCAGCTTGAGCACCTCGGGGGTAGCCTTCATGTTGGTGTTGCCGTGGACGATCTGATTGCCCTCACCCAGATAGCCGATCTTCTGATACTTGCCCGCGTAGCCCTCCAGGGAGTAGAAGGAGAAATCGTGGGAGAAGTCGGCGATGGAGATATCCTCCAGCACCTCGTAGTGGATCTCGTAGTAGGCGCGGAGCTCGTCGGTCTCGGGCATCTCCAGATGGTTGTAGGAGACCTTGATGCGTCCGTCGTCCGAGATGTAGTCCATCTTCACGTCGGTGTAGACGGGACCCGAGGAAATAATGGTGTTTTGGTAGTTCTCGGTGGCGGCGTAGCTCCCGTCCTTGTCGGTGTACTGGAGGAAGTATTGGTAGCCGCCGTGGGTGTGCTGGGGCTGGTTGCTGTAGCCCTCGCCCTCGGGAAGCTCGAACCAGTAGGGCATGGACATGGAGCGGAAGTCGGGGAGGGTCCAGAGGTCACGGGCACCATACAGAGGGCTGATACAGCTGGTCTCGGTGGTACCCAGGGACAGATGGTAGTAGGGCCAGAAGAACTGAATGGAGGAGAGCTGCTTCAGAGGCACCAGGCCCCAGTTCATGTAGAGGTTGAGCACCGTCAGCTCGGTGGTGGAGCCCGCCTTCACCGAAACGGGGAAGTAGGACTCGGAGTAGGAGGGGTCACCGGGATCATAGATGGGCTCCTCGTTCTCGCCCTTGAAGTTCTTGTAGATCATGACGGGGATGGGCAGGAGCATATCGTTCTTGTCCAGGATCAGGGCGTTCTCACCGCAGCCTCCCGTGAAGTAGGTGTAGACGTAGATGGTGCGGTCGGTGTCCCCGCCCGTGACGGTGACGTCGGAGGAGTAATGACGGTTCTGCTCGGTGAAGAAGGGCTCGTTGAAGCCGGTACCGCCGATGTTGAATTTGTAGGCGCCGCGCAGGACGTCATAGCCCGCGTAGGAGCTACCGCTGACCGTCTCCAGAGGATGGCGCTCAAACTCGGCCTCGCGGAGAAAATTGGTGAAATCATGGGTCTGTTCGGTATAGAGGCGGTGGCCCATGTAGAAGTCGTCAGCGGTGGTATTGGGATCGAAATGGATCACACCGCCCTCGGGCTTTGCGGTCTGGGTGACGGTGTAGACACCGTTCGCGAGGGTGACCTCCAGTTTGCCGCTGTTCTCGTGAGGCAGAAGGATGAAGCCCAGAATACCCGCGTCCTTTACGTCAAAGGCCAGATACTCGCAGGTGGCGAAGTCCACGCCGTCCAACGTATCGTGAGTACCCATGGCGTCCTTGACCACCAGCTTGGCCACCTTGTCGGCGGGGATGTTCGTAATCATACCCAGGCCGTCGATACCCGAGATCTCCTCGGTGGCGACGAAGTGGAGCACCTGGTTCATCTTGTCGGAATAGGTGTGGAAGGTGCGGTCGAGAAGCAGCGCAGGAGCCTCGGTGTTGAGCTTGACCGCCTTGATGTCCTTGATCTGGACCGTCTCGCCGTCATTACCGATGTCGAAGCGCAGGGAGGTGACTACACCATAGTAGTCCTCCACGGTGTTGATGGCCACGGTGTAGGTGTTCCACTCGCCGTTGGCCTCCAGATCGAAACGCACCTGCTGCTCGGAGCTGTGGCCGTTGCGGTCGCCCGCGATGAAGTAGAGGTAGCCCTCGCTGCTGGATGCGGCCTTAACCGAGAACTGCACGGCGTTGTACTCCTCGGCGGGGAAGCAGAAGCCCTCCTTGCTCTTGTTGAGAGGGGTGTAGACATAGGGATCAACGCCCGTGGCGGTGTAGGTGATGACCCCATCCTTGACCGAGAACTCTCTCACGTCGTGGTTCTTGATGGAGGCTTTATTGATAATGAAATCCATCTCCTTGACTACGCTGGAGCCGCCCATAAAGTTTTGCCCCATGATATGGGCGTCGTAGTAGTAGTAGCCCAGGCGGTAGACGTTGGTATGGGGAGCGGCGGTGGACTGGGAGGCCATGTAGGTCTTGCCGTTCTCCATGCGGATGAAAACGTCCATGGTGTTCTCCAGATAGACCTTCCCGTCGGGGGTGGTCAGGGAGGTTACCAGATTATCCTTGGAGGAGGAGAGGGCATACTCCAAAGCCATGTTTTGGTTCTCGATGCGGTAATGGGTGCGCTTGGGGTTGGCATAGTAGGCCTGCACACCGTTGGAGAGTCGGTTGGACAGCATGATGGTGTCGGCGTAGGGGCCTGTCAGGGTAGGCTCGATCACGGGCTCGTCCTCCTTTTCGGTATCTTTCTCGGTATCACCCTCGGAGCCGCTTGGATCGGTCTCGGAGGGGGAAGTGGGCGTATCGGTGACTTGACCTGAGGTGTCAGTGTCTCCGCCCCCCTGTCGGCAGGAGGTCAAGGCTCCTCCCAGGGTCATGGTCAGGCAGAGGAACAGGATCAGAAGGCGTTTGAGTTTCATGGTATCAGATTCCTTTCAGCGACATTGCCGCAGATTACCTATATTATACAATGGGAAGGGATATTTGTCAACCGATACGGGCGATTTTCACAAATATCAGCATATTGCCGAAAGGGAGGAGAATGGAGGAAGAATTGCGGTTTAGCGGTAAGTTGGGTTTCCTCTATTGCGGGGGTGAAGGGGGCGAAGCCCCCTTCACAAAGCGCGAAAGGGGGGCGGTGTCGGAGGGGGGAAAGCCCTCTGACGCGCGCGGTAGCGCAAGAAGGTTTACAATCATAAAACCCTTGTGCATCAAAGCAAAAGCCAGATACAACCCGTAAACTTTCTTGCACCTTCCGGTGCGCGTCAGGGCGCTCCAGGCCGCCCCCGACACCGCCGGCCACCCGTTTGGGTAGTGGGGGCTT
>JAFULU010000373.1 GCA_017483125.1 Clostridia bacterium | reverse complement strand
TGCAAAATCAAGAACGAAGCGGCGGTACGATAACGGCTTTCGACTATGGATATTCCATACAGGGCAATGCTTTTCGGGTGTTTGATCGAAAAATCTTACCATAAAATAGGCTTTTGCGAAGCAAAAGGCTTCATTCATTTTTCATTTTGCATTTTGCATTTTGCATTCTCAAGCTCCCCCATAAACTGCAATTTAACGCAAAAGAAAAACTCCCCGATTACTCGGAGAGCCTTCTCTATCCTCAATTCTTGGTAATATGCTTCAGATACGCGTTGATGAACCCGTCGATACGGCCGTCCATGACCGCCTCCACGTTGCCGTCCTCGTAGCCGGTACGGGTGTCCTTCACCAGAGTGTAGGGCATGAAGACGTAGGAGCGGATCTGGGAGCCCCACTCGATGTTGTTCTTGTTGCCCTGCACCTGCTCGATGGTGTCCAGACGCTCGCGGATCTTGATGTCCATGAGCTTGGCCTTCAGCATACGCAGAGCCGTCTCCTTGTTCTGGAGCTGGGAACGCTCGGTCTGGCAGGCCACCACGATACCCGTGGCCTTGTGGGTGATACGCACGGCCGAGGAGACCTTGTTGATGTTCTGACCGCCCGCACCGCTGGAGTGATAGGCCATGAACTCGTACTCATCCTCGCGAAGCTCCACCTCATCCAGGTCGGGGAACTCGGGCATGACCTCAATGGAGGCGAAGGAGGTCTGGCGTCTGCCCGCGGCGTCAAAGGGGGAGACGCGGACCAAACGGTGCACACCGTGCTCGCTCTTGAGGTAGCCGTAGGCGTGGGGGCCCTCCACCGTAATGGTGGCAGACTTCAGACCCGCGGCGTCGCCGTCCTGCCATTCCAGAAGCTTGACCTTGAAGCCGCTCCGCTCGGCCCAGCGATTGATCATGCGGTAGAGCATCTGGCACCAGTCTTGAGCCTCGGTACCGCCCGCGCCGGGGTGGAAGGAAACGATGGCGGTGGAGTTGTCGTACTCACCGCTCATGAGCACCTCAATGCGCTTGTGCTCGGCCTCGTTCTTGATGGCCTCCAGCTCGGCCTGGATCTCCTCCAGAGAGCTTTCGTCGTCCTCCTCAATGGACATCTCGCAAAGGGCGATGGCATCCTCCAGACGGTCCACCAGAGCGTTGTAGCCATCTACGGTGTCCTTGTACTGCTTGATGGTCTGGAGGATCTTGGAGGAGTTGCTCTGATTGCTCCAGAAATCGGGAGCCAGGGTCTCCTGCTCCAGCTCCTCGGCCTTGGCGGCGAGGAATTCCACACGAAGAGCGTTACCCAGCTCCTCGATCTCGGGTCTCATATCCACAAGCTCATGCTTGGCTTCTTCCAGCTGTACGATCACGGTATATACCTCACAAATCAAAATTCTGTGTAAAATTTTCACCTAACTGATATAGTATACCATATCTTTGGGCTTCTGACAAGAGGGAAAGGGAAAATTTTTTGTGAATGTTGCGCGCGAAACGGATCATGCATCCCCAAGCCCCACCCCGTGGAGCCACGCCGTAGTGTACCGCCCGCCCTTCATGCCAAAGGACATACAGAGCAGAGTCTTCCCGTCGGTCCACAGGGGACAGGAGCTGACGGTGTGACCCGTCAGGGGCAGGGTCTCCGCGGAGCCGTCAAGCCCCACCGATAAAAGCCCCTTCTTGCCCCCCGCATAGGTATAGAAGCGGTCACCCACCGTTACGTAGCGGTCGGTTCCCTTGGTGTTGATATCGAACACGGGCACTCCGTCGGCCAGCCGAAGCCCCACGAAGTGACCGCCCGCTCCCGCCGTACCGAAGACCACGGTATCGCCGTAGAGCGTCATATCGGTGTACAGGTAGCCTTGGGCGCGGAAGCTCCAGACGGTCTCGCCGCCGCGGGTGCAGACGTAGCCGAAGCTCCCCTTGTGGGAGATCGTATAGGGAGGGAAGGAGAAATCGCTTTCCTCGTGGAAATAGGGAATATCCAGATGCCGCAGAGACACGTATGCCGCGCTCTCCTCGGGGGTCAGCGCTACCACCTTGCGGCGGACGGGATCAAAGCCCCACGCGCTCCCCAGGGCCACCGCCCCACGGGGGCTGTCGGGCAGATGCGCCCAGCGGTATCCCAACTCCAGACGGTGGGTGCTCACCTCAATTCTGTCGGGAATGGGATAGGAGGCGGTCTCGGTCAGCCCCGACGGGGTGAACCTGTATTCACGAAGAAGGTATCCTACGCCCTGACCGTAGTCCTTTCGGCAGTAGTAGAATCCGCCGTCCACCGCGCCAAACATCCCGCCGTAGTCCATAGCCTGCCCCGCGTAGGGCTGCTCACATTCTTCCAGGGGAATCGAAAACAGTAATTCCATAGCCATATCAATTCCACCGCAACCCCTTGGGATAGTGATTCTTCATCACCCCGTCCGAGGCCTTGCCCCAGCCCAGGGCCAGCCCGCCGTAGCTTACGGTATGCCACCCCCGCAGACCGCAGGGAAGGGTCTCACCCCGCAGATAGGCCACCGCGGAGTCGTAGTCCACCGCAAGGGTGCGGATCCCCGCCCCCGCGCAGAGTGCCAGAGCATGGTCGGGCTCAAACCGCCCGCGCCCCTTGTCAAGACCCACGACTGTCCCTACGCAAAGCCCCGCGCGAAGCACACGAAGCCCCGACAGAGCCGCCTTGGGGTCAGCCTCACCGCACAAGGCCGCGGGCACAAGGTACAGCTTGTCCCCGAAGAGACAGGAAACCGTGTCCCCCACCCACGCGGGCACCCCACCCGTGACCTCGCGGCAGAACTCCTCAAAGAGCCTCACCGCCATAGCCTCCGAGCTTGGCTTTCCCTTGCCGCCGCTCGACTTTTCGGGCTTGCGGTTCTTTTTCTTGTCGCTCTTGACCGACAGCGCGACCGTATCGCCCTCCTCCCGCTTGTACAGGAGAGCCGCGAAATGCCCCTCGCCGTCGCAGTGATGGGGGAACACGCGGTAGGTGTCCCGAGCCTGCTCCGAAATATGGGCGGGGAATCGACCGTGCTCCTCAACCCACTCGGGTCGCCCCCCGTCCAGTAGCCCCTTCTCGCGGGACTCCATGACGGCGGCCTCGGCAGACCGAACCACCTCAAATTCGGGATGGCGGGACAGGAAACGCATCACCGCCCCCTCGTTCTCGGCGGGGGCGAAGGTGCAGGTGGAGTAGACCAGATACCCCCCCGCGCGGAGCATCTTGGCGGCCTCCTCCAGAATCTCCCCTTGTCGTGCGGCGCACAGAGCCACGTTCTCGGGGCTCCACATGGTGACAGCGTCGGCCTCCTTGCGGAACATCCCCTCCCCCGAGCAGGGAGCGTCCACCACGATCCTGTCAAAGAAGGCAGGGAACTTTACCGCCAGCTCGGCGGGGGTGGCGTTGGTCACCACGCAGTTCCGCACCCCCATGCGCTCTATGTTCTGGGACAGGATCCCCGCGCGGGTGGGGTGGATCTCGTTGGCCACCAGAAGCCCCTCACCGCACAGCGCGGCGGCCAGTTGGGTGGCCTTTCCCCCGGGGGCGGCGCAGAGGTCAAGCACCTTTTCCCCCGGCTTGGGGGGACACAGAGACCCGGGCAGCATGGCGCTGGCCTCCTGGATGTAGTAGGCCCCCGCCTCGTGAAGGGGGTGCTTGCCGGGGCGGGTCTCCCCGTCGGCGGCATAGTAAAAGCCGTTTCTCTGCCACGGGACAGGCTCCCCCACAAAGGGCGCGGCCTCCCGCAGCTCATCAGCGGTCAGCTTCAGGGTATTCACCCGCAAAGAGGGATGAGCGTCCTTGGCGTAGGACTCGCAGAAGGCCTCAAAGTCGGCCCCCAGCATGACCCGCATCCGCTCGGCAAACCCGCGGGGGAGGGTCAGCCCCTCAACACGGCATTGGATGTGTTCGTGATCCATTTGTATGTTCTCGTTTCTTGAAAGTATTGTGTGGTGTTTCGTAATGGTGAGGCTGGTGCTTGGGCGAGTCAAATTTGGGTTTGTCGGGGAGTTGGGTTTCCTCGTTTTATGCCTTCCCCAGCGGGGAAGGGGGACCACCGTAGGTGGTGGATGAGGAGAGCGGGTTTGTTTTTCCGTACGGGTGTGTACGGAAACCCTTGATACGACAAGAGAAATCATGCCCGATGCCGAACGGAAACTAGCTCTCCTCATCCACCGCTTTGCGGTCCCCCTTCCCCGCTGGGGAAGGCAAAGAACGAGGAAACTCACCGAAAAACTGCAATTTGTTGCCCCAACCCTCAATGCTCTCCGCACTCCAATGACGAATTACGCATTACGAATTGCGAATTTCAATCTCAATGCCCAACACGCCAAAGCGGTTGACGGCATCCTCGGAATAGTACTCCAGCATATCGTCGGGGTGCGGCACCTCCTCCTCGCCATACCCCAAGCCCACCGCCCCCACACGGGGGAGCATGGCCTCGTACAACGCCGTAAAGGAAGGGAAGTAGTGAAGCCCCGCCACAAGGGCGGTGACGGATTCGTCTCCTCCCACAAGGGAGAACTTGATCTCATCCCCCGCCCGCAACACCTGCCGCTTGGGGTCGAACAACCGCATCTCGATCACCTTGCGCCCCGAGGCCACCGCGCGAAAGGGGCCCTCCCGCAGGCTCATCTCATGGGTCGCAGGCTCCAGCCCCGCCTCCCAGTCCTCGCGGGACAGGTAGGTAAAATACTCTCTCACCGCGCCGTTGAGCGGATGGGGGGCAATATCCAAAGAGCATCGCGGCATGAACCCGCATTTTTCCTGTACCCGTCGGGACTTTTCGTTCCCCTCGTAGTACCCGCACCAAAGCCCGTCCAGGCCCAAGTCCCCAAAGCACCGCGCCTGCAGGGCCTTCACCGCCTCGGGGACCAGCCCCCGCCCCCACAGAGGGAGGGCCACCCAGTAGCCGATCTCGGCCTCGGTGTTCGCCATGTGCGGGTAAGAGCCGCACCCCTTGAACATGATGCCCACGCTCCCCACGGGAGTCCCCGCAGAGATGACCTCCCCGCTCACCGAGTCGATCGTATCGTAGCGCAGCACCATGGCATAGGTCTCCCGCGCCGCAAGTACAGTACGGATAATCTCGCGGCTGTTCTCCACGCTTGTGTGAGGCGGCCAGCCCGCAGGAGGCCCCACCAGAGGGTCGCGGGCGAAGCGGTATAAGGCCTCAGCGTCGGTCTCCACCCACGGGCGCAGGATGAGGCGGGGGGTGGTGATTTGAATTTGTTTCCAGTTGGTCATATAGGCTCCTTATGGGGGTAAAAAGTCATAGGCAAAGAATTACGATTCCCAAGATCACGCCGCCGACGAGGCCAATACCGCCACTCCACCATATACGGTGCTTCCAATCCACGGTGAATCTCACCTGAGGAAGCGATCCGCGCAGGATGCGGAGAAAGCGGATGGAGGGGCGGGTGATCTCAAAGGTATCGTCATAGGGGAGAGAGATCGTCAAACGAGGCGGACGAGAGTAGAATTTACCTGGATAACCGAGATACAGATCCATGGAACGAATGTCCTTTATGGGGATGGAACGCTTGCGGTCCGTCATGTGGATCCGTCCGTTCAGGATCCCCACGCGAGGCTTGCCGAGGGTGTGGGAGAAGAGAAGGACGAGGGCGGCGCAGGTGCCATAGGCCATCAGTAATAGGACGGCGACAAGAAGAATGAACGCACAGAAGGACGGGTCATGCTCTTTCAGGGCGGCGCAGATCGAAACGGGAATGAATATACCCAGGAAGATGAGTATGATCTCCCCAAATGCTACGGTCAGACCCAATAGCCTAGACGAGCGGAAGGTATCGCACCCCTCGGGGAGGGGGATGGTAGTCTTTTTCATGGCTTTCTCCTTTGCTTTCAAATTTGGGTTTATAGGTGAGTGCTAATCGCTATGATTGCCCTCTCACCCGCCAACGGCGGGAGCTCTCCCAAAGGGAGAGCCTTGGGAAAATGCCTATCGGGAAAGATTATTTCTTGAATCATGGCACGAAAGGCTCCCCCTTTGGGGGAGCTCCGCCGCAGGCGGTGAGAGGGCATTTCGGCGGGAGCAAGCCCCCGCCCTACGGTGTTATATAACGCCCCTGCAAACCCCCATTCCTTTATCCAAATACTTCCGCCGCCGCCACCACGCGGATCAAGTCCTCATCCACCCGATCCCGCCCGTAAGCATCGAAAAAGCGGTCTCGGTAAGCATCGGTGTGCAAATTGAACCCCAGCGTCCAAGCCCCCCAGAACAGATCAATGTGCCGATCCGCCACACCGCTGTTCCCCAGGTCGATGAACCCCGAGAACCGCCACCCGTCCAAAAGGACGTTGGGGAGACAGTAGTCTCCGTGGATGAGGGTGTCGGCCTTCAAAAGATGCTTGCCCTCGGACAGAACGCCCCACGCCTCCTCGGCCGAGGCATACCCGAAGCTGTCGGGAAATTGGCTCTTGTCGTAGTTGCCCGTGCGAAAGTTCCTCTCCGCCAGGGCCAGATATTTGTCCAGATAATCGGGGGCGGGACAGCCCTTAACGGGCAGATCGTGAAGCCCCCGCAAAATCTCCGCCCACAAATCCACCAGTCGCTCGGGCTGGGACAGATACTCGGCGTGGGTACAGTCCTCCCCCACCACACGGCGGGTCAAAAGCCAATCAGCCTCCCCCACGGTGGCGTAGGAAAGCACCTCCGCGCCCAGCCCCTTCTCATGGAAAAAGCGGCCCTTCTCGGCCTCAAGCCGCAGAGACCCCACCGCCACGGGCTGGGTCTTGAGATAGTACCCCCCGTCGCGGTCGATGTAGTACACCCGCGCCTGGCGGGAGCAGGAGCTGTCGTAGACCGCCACGCCCGAAAGCAGTGGGCGGTATTCGGTGGGAAAATCGTTGGTATCAATGGATAATAGGGTCCTTTTCATGGAATGCTCCTTGATCGTTGCGTAGGTATATGAAAAAACGGCAGGTTGTCTATATGTCGTA
>JAFULU010000372.1 GCA_017483125.1 Clostridia bacterium | reverse complement strand
TTCCCGTGGTGATTCCCGATACCGCCATGAACGTCACCGTCAACGCGGCCGATAACTTCGCCGCTGACACCCCCGTTGGCCACGTCGTGGATTTCGCCGATTCCAACCTGAAGAACGTCTTCCCCTTCATGGCTCACCCCGCAGGCGATCCCAGCCGCGTGATCAACGGTGAGAATGGCGCCTACTTCAACGCGCAGGGCTTCTCCGAGGCCTTCGTGTCCATGGACGGCACCTACGTCTACACGGTTCACTCCCTCGCTTCCGGCAACCAGAAGTTCTCTTCCTTCTTCGTCCGCGGCGCTCAGTCGGTCAACTCGGCTGATCTGCCCGCTCCCGAGCCCGACAACGGTCTGTATCCCATCAACAACTACTACGAGACCGACGGTCAGCCTCAGGGTCACGCAGGTGCCGGTATCCAGCTTTGGACTGCTGATAGCCTGCTCCTTGGCGTGAAGTACTATGTCGAGGAGACCAAGACCAAGATCGGTACCGCATACTGGAACATCGACGTCAACTGCGTGGACAAGGATGTTCAGATCATCGACACCGGTGCCATGATCTACATCTCCGTGGACGGTGAGCTGGTCGCTACCGTGGAGCTGGTCGGCACCGGCAAGGCATACGAGAAGCTGACGGTTTCCGGCGGCGCAACCTTCTGCGAGCAGGCCCTCGTTACCGTCTACCGCGATCTGAAGGGCGATAACGGCCTCGTCGCGAACGAGAACGGTCAGTACGTCCTGGATGGCACCCTGGTCGTGGACACCCCCATGACTGACATTGGTATCGCCACCAGAATCGGTACTCTGAGCTTCACCTCTGTTTCCATCGCTCCTCTGTCCTCCGTGGAGATCCCTCAGATCCCCGGCGGCGATGAGCCCGAGGAGCCTGTGGTTCCCGAGGGTCCCAAGGTTATTGGCATGACTGATGCCGGCTCCACCGTGAAGCACGTCTCTCAGGACGGCTTCCGCTACCTGGACGGTAACCAGAACGTGGTCGAGGAGATCGTCACTCCCGGTCAGTACAGCCAGTTTGACGGCACCCTTGAGTACACCAAGGGCGGTCATCCCTGCGTGGCTGACTTCGGTTGGGTGGCTATGAACGCCGAGACCTTCCAGTTCGGCTACATCATCAACGACGGTGAGCCCATCATGAACGACGCCTACACCACCCCTGCCAGCGATCCCGTGAAGGCTGCCGCTGCCACCACCGGCGCAAGCAATTGCTCCGCCTTCTACGGTGTTCTGGTTGTCGGTTTCCTGCCCACAGGCGAGCACAACATCAAGTTCGTCATGCAGCAGGACGGCGGTGACTACGTCATCATCCGCGAGTATACCGTCATCGTTTCCGAGTAATAGGATCCCCTTCCCCCACCCAAGCGGGTGGGGGATTTTTGTATTTTGGGAGATCATCGTAATGAAATGGCATATATTTGCACATTTTTTCCAAAAAAGCACCGTTTGCTATTGCATTTTTGGAAAAAAAGTTGTATAATGGAATACACCAAGGGTTTCAGACCCTAATTTATAAGGAAAGGAAGTCCCCCCATGAAAAAGCTGCTTCTGGTCGCAATTCTCATGCTCGCTCTGGTGTTCACCATCGTGGCGTGCACCGGTGGCGAGACCCCCGATGACACCACCGTCGGCGATACCACCGTCGAGACCCCCACCGACGCTCCTACCGAGGAGAGCACCGATGGTGCAACCGATGCTCCTACCGAGGAGCCCACCGACGCTCCCACTGAGGAGCCCACCGACGCTCCCACTGAGGAGCCCACCGACGCTCCTACCGAGCCCGATACCGAGGAGCCCACCGAGCCCGAGACCAAGGATCCCATGGAGCCCGTGAACGTGTTTATCGCAGACGACATTCAGACCGTTACCGGCAGCGATCCCGGCCACTTGACCCAGGATTGTGTGACCCTTGAGGACGGCTTCGTGCACATCGTGCCCATCGGTCCCGATCCCTACTACTATCCCTTCGCACGCGTAGACGGTGCCCGCTACGTTGCGGTCCGCTACCGTACCGACGCTACCGGTGCAGATATGCAGCTGTATATGTCCTCCACCGGCGACGTTCCTACGGATGACACCACCATGATCCGTCAGCCCGTGATCGCAGACGGTGAGTGGCACGTCATCATCTTCGACACCCAGTCCCTCATCGACGCAGGTAAGTACGACGGTAAGTATGTCTCCTACTTCCGCTTCGACGCTCTGGAGGCCGGCTACAAGCTGAACGAGAACGGCGAGACCTACAAGAACGAGGATGGCTCCTGGGCCAGATATTCTCTGCCCGAGGGCTGCATGATCGACGTTGCCTACATCGGCTTCTTCCACTCCACTGAGGCCGCTGAGAAGTATGACTTCGAGCAGTATCCTCCCTACGTTGAGGCTGACGATGCCGCCGCAGGCAAGGTCTCTCACTCCTTTGATACCTTCTACGTCAACGGGCAGATGTACTTCCCCGAGGACGGTGGCGCGGGCGATAAGCTCACCGCACAGAACAACACCATTACCTTCGCCGAGGGTGAGGCTCACGACTCCATGATCCTGCGCGGTTGGGTCGGCTTCAACCAGCCCATCGACAGCTTCGGCTACTTCCTGGACAATTACGAGTTCGTCTTCAACCCCGACTACACCAAGCCCACCGAGGACGGTGTCAAGGCCGCAGGCGGCGAGCACGCCTCCCGCTTCGAGATCCTGGTTCCGCTGGCCGATCTGGTCTACGACGATCACTTCGCGGGCTTCGTGGTGAAGCTGGCTGACGGTACCGTTGTCCGCCTCCGCGAGAACATCACCGTCTCCCTCCCCGCCGCTCCCAAGCAGGATGATCACAACTTCACCTCCAACGCAGGCTCCAACTTCGCCGAGTCTCAGGATGACGTGGAGCTCAAGTACGCCGATATCGCCGATCTGTTCGATCAGATCCACTGGGGCGCAGGCGTTCCCATGTACGCCAAGTACAACGGCGGTAAGGCCTTCTACAACGTGACCCACTTCTCCGCCCTGCATACCCAGCCCACCGGTCAGTACGCCTTCAACGTCAACGTGGTCTCAACCGCAGGCTCCGAGGGCTTTGCGGGTCTGTTCGTCCGCGGTGTCCGCATCGCTACCATTGAGAACCACTTCTTCGGTCAGGACGGCCACGACGCAGGCGGCGTCAGCATGGGCGGCTCGGGCATCTACGTCAACTACGTGCCCCGCGGCACCGGCTATGCCCTCCGCATCAACGTCAAGACCTACGAGGACGGCCAGTACGTTCCCAACATTTACTATGCTCTCGTTGACTCCTCGGATATCACCGTGACCGACGACGGCTCCACCGTCTCCATCTTCGCCGGTGACAAGCTGGCCGCCACCATCGTCATCTCGGGCGTCAAGGATTACGGCATCTCCACCAACCACGGCGCAACTCCCGCCGATGCGCTGGCCGAGAAGGCTGTCATCACCACCGCCGAGGGTACCTTCGAGCTGAACAACGCTTGCGTGGCCGCTACCATCGAGGGCTCGGATCTGGGTATCGCGACCAGAACCGGCACCTTCGACTTCGACCGCGTCGCCCTCAACCCCTACACCTCGGTTGAGATCCCCACCGACTTCTATGTGCCCGTGGTCCGTGAGAACGTGGCCGAGGGTAAGCCCGTCTCCTCCGATAACGTGGAGAACGACGCCAACATCCCCGCCAACGCCACCGACGGTGACACCAACACCCGCTACGGCGCCCTGCCCAACGGTGAGGCCAACCTGATCGTGGATCTGGAGAAGGTCTACACCCTGACGGGTCTGACCGTTTCCTTCGAGAACGCTCTGTGGAAGTACCAGATCGCCGTCTCCGAGGACGGTGTTGATTACAAGGTCATCCACGAGAGCGAGGCTCACGCCGCCAAGACCCTGGAGCTGGAGCTGGACAACGTGGCCGCCCGCTTCATCAAGTTCACCCGACTGGCCGATGACGGCGCTACCCACTACTGGTTCTCCATCTACGAGGTCTACGCTTATGCCGTAGCCGAGGATGAGCCCGAGGAGCCTGTGGTTCCCGAGGTTGAGAAGCTGGTGATCCCCCAGGAGCAGTGGGTGATCTCGGGTCACGTGACCACCCTCGTGACCCCTGACGTTCCCAACCACGGCGATATGATCACCGCCGGCGGTGTTTCCTCCGCCGCTCTCCTGCATCAGGGCTCCATCGCTCTGGGCGAGATCGACCTGTCCAAGTACTCCAAGGTCGTCATTATGTGGGGCTCCGACAACGGCCCCGGCACCCAGGATCTGTAC
>JAFULU010000371.1 GCA_017483125.1 Clostridia bacterium | reverse complement strand
TGCCGGGGCTTCGGCATGCGCGTGCTGGCCTACGATCCCTATCCGGCGCTGGATGCGGGGATCGAGTACGTTTCCCTTGAGGAACTGCTGGAGCGCAGCGACGTGATCTCTCTGCACTGCCCTCTGACCGAGGAGACCTACCACATCATTGACGAGACCGCGCTGGACAAGTGCAAGAAGGGCGTGGTCCTGCTCAACACCTCCCGCGGCGCGCTGGTGGATGCCGAGGCCCTTCTGGCGGGGATCAAGTCCCGCAAGGTAGGCGCGGCCTGCCTGGACGTGTACGAGGAGGAGTCGGATCTCTTCTTTGAGGATAATTCGGGGCACATCCTGGAGGACGATACCCTGGCCCGACTCATCTCCATGCCCAACGTCATCGTGACCTCCCACCAGGCGTTTCTGACCGAGGAGGCGTTGTCCAACATCGCCGAGACCACGGTGAACAACATCGTGGAGATGATCGCTACGGGGTCTTGTCCCAATGAGCTGTGCTACCGGGGTGGGAATACCGAGGATTGTAAAAGCGGGAAGTGTTTTTGAGAGAATATAATCGGCATAGCAAAAGCCCTCGGACGGATCCGAGGGCTTGTTTTGGTAAAGTCTGAAAAGTGTGCAGTTCTATGCCTCTTATCTTTCTTGATTTGATTCTTCACCCATGGCATAATGGGTATGGTATTTGATCCAAAAGAGTTTTCTTTCTTCCTCTGTGAGCATGTCAAAAGAACGAGCTTTATAAGCTTCTTCCAATGCATCTTGCTTTGTTTCTATACTGAAACATGAAATCCAAACGCGGTCATATTCATCCTTGAATTTACGGTGACTAAAGATCACCATCGCCAACGAAGCTATTGGCATAACCAACCACCACGGCGTATGAACGAAGCACATAATGCAAGCAAAGAAAAGTGATCCTACAAATAATAACCGCGCAGCCTTGCTGACCATTCTGTACTTCCTTGTTTTTTTCTCAATTTGCGTCTCATCCATATCTGCCACACAAGGATAACCTTTGCAGTAGACATTAAGACTTCCGCAGGCATATCCCCACGCAAAGTATGTTTTTTCATTGTAGGTAAATTCAACAGTGTAAATTGGCAATTTGTAGCAACAAAAATCCAATACTGTAATATCAGAATTGGTTCTGGTATTCTTTTGCCGATCTCCCGGAAAACGAATATTATTCTTAAAGAGCTTCCTACACTCGCGCAAAACGTTTTCTCTGCCTTCGTCATTCACATCCGCCTCGCCTTGTACATCAATGCTGTGACTTTGTATTGATTTGATGACGGATTCTATCATATTGTGGTCCGAATGAGACATTTTTGATCCATTCAATGCAGTAGCAGTTATTTCGCCCGAAGCGTGTCCGCGATAAGTCGTCCACTCCGTAGTAGCTTCTATACTCTGTTCTCTCTCTCCAAGATCTTTTGACTTGATTTGTTCATCGGCCGTCCAATGCGTTCCCTCTCGGTCATAACCTATTGATGCTGAATAGTCCATTTCAATGTGAGCAGTACACACAATAACTTCTTCCACATCTTCTCCTACTGGACGAAATTTGGCATCAACTACATCAGGAGGAGTTCCATTGTCGCTTGCCAAATTAAATAGCAATTGTCTAAGAAACGCATCTTTGCTAATTTCTTTTTTTACTGTATATACCGTGTTAAAAACCATAAAAGATTCACCTCTTGCAGAGATATGTTTGAATAGGTTACTATATAGTATGATTATACCACTTTTCAGTAACGGTTGGAATTGACATACTCACCAAAAATAATCAACCTTTTTGTTTATTACCCCAAAATCAAAAGCAGTTACCAATGGGAAGCCCCCTTCGGTAACTGCTTTTCGTATAAAAAAACAGAAACTGCCCCACAGACTTTACTTGCTGTGGTTACGGACAAATCCGCAACAGTTTCTGTTCTCTTATTATAGCAGATTACTTAATACTTGTCAATACCGATTTTACATTTTTTCGATTTCACCGCGCACGTACGCGATCTGGCTCTTCACCGAGCCTACCGACGTGCCGCCCTCGGAGATGCGCTTCTCCACGCAGGTCTGAAGGCTGATCTCGCCGTAGAGGTCGTCCTCAAAGAGTTCGGAGAAGGTACGGTAGGTCTCCAGAGGCAGGGTCTCCAGTACTTCCCTATTGGCGATGCAGTGGGCCACGATCTGACCCGAGATCTTGTAGGCGGTGCGGAAGGGGAGGCCCTTCTTGACCAGGTAGTCGGCCAGGTCGGTGGCGTTGATGAAGCCGCCCTGTGCCGCGCGGAGCATATTCTCGGGGATGGCCTTCATGGTGGCCACCATGGGAGCGGCCACGGCCAGGCACATCTTGACGGTATCCACGCAGTCGAAGATGCGCTCCTTATCCTCCTGCATATCCTTGTTGTAGGCCAGGGGGATGCCCTTGAGGGTGGTGAGCAGGGCGATGAGGTCGCCGTAGACGCGGCCCGTCTTGCCGCGGATGAGCTCGGCGACGTCGGGGTTCTTCTTCTGGGGCATGATGGAGG
>JAFULU010000370.1 GCA_017483125.1 Clostridia bacterium | reverse complement strand
GCCTTGCCCGCGTTATTTGCCCTCTCACCGCTTCGCGGAGCTCCCCCAGAGGGGGAGCCTTAGAACGGCGGGAAGACTCTTGTCGGGAAAGGGGATTTTGCTGGTTTTGTACGAAAGGCTCTCCCTCTGGGAGAGCTCCCGCGAAGCGGGTGAGAGGGCTATTCGGCGGGAGCAAGCCCCCGCCCTACGACGAGGAAACCCACCGACAAACCCCAATTTGAAGCGTAACCTCCACCCCATCACCTCAACTTATATTTCAATCTCAAATTATCCGCGATCATGGCGATAAACTCACTATTCGTCGGCTTCCCACGATTGTTCTGGATCGTGTACCCAAAATACGCGTTCAGGGTATCCACGTCCCCTCTGTCCCACGCCACCTCAATGGCGTGACGAATCGCCCTCTCCACGCGGCTTGTGGTGGTGCTGTACTTCTTCGCCACCGACGGGTACAGCACCTTGGTCACCGAATTGATGACGTCGGAATCCTTCACCGTCAAAAGAATGGCGGTGCGGAGGTACTGGTATCCCTTGATGTGGGCGGGCACCCCGATCTGGTGAATGATCTGGGTCACCTGGGTCTCAATGTCGTCAGGCTCGGTGACCGTCAGAGGCATGGGGGCCAGACTCCCCGCGCTCTCCCGCGCCGTGAGGAGCTGGGCGATGTGCTCCAGCAGGCTGTCGGCGCGGATGGGCTTGATGAGACAGAGGGCGGCCCCCGCACCCGCCGCCTGAATGAACATATTCTGGTTGGAAACGGGGGAGGTCATGATGAATACGGGGGCGGGATCCGACCGAAAATCCAGATTGCGGCAGGCGCGGATGACCCCGATGCCGTCCAGCTGGGACAGCCAGATGTCAATGATGGCCACGTCGGGATGGGTGCGGTCGATCTTGGCAAGAGCCTCCTCGCCCCCCGATGCCTCCTCCACGTAGCGGTAGCCGCCCCGATTCAGGGCCTCCCGCAGAAGGGAACGCTGGTGGGTATTCTCGTCGGCAATCAAAATACGGGTATCGTGAAATTCCATGGGCTTCTGTATCCTCCTGAATTGGTAAAAATTGGTAATTTCTATGACATAATGATACCATAAAACGGAAAATTTTGCAAGGGGTTAGGGGAAATTAAAAATTACCAAAAATAACCAACGGAAACTGGCGTCATTGACCAAAACTGCCCATTCTTTCCCAAAAGTACGACAGGATCGGACGGCGTTTGGCGGCAAACCGAAAATATCGTGTTTTTTTGCCAATGACGAAAAAATATTTTGGAAACCTATTGTATTTTTCCAAGAAATATGATATACTACCATGTTAGGGTGATTAGACCCTGACGAAACAAATCCCCGAAAAGGAAGATATAAATATGTTAGAGCTGAAAAATATTTCCTACAGCGTCTCCGAGACCCTGCCCTCGGGCAAGGTGCGCGAGACCGACATCCTCAAGGACGTCAATCTCACCATCAGTGACCGCTTCGTGGCCATCACGGGCCCCAACGGAAGCGGTAAGTCCACCCTCGCCAAGATCATCGCGGGCATCATCACCCCCACCTCGGGTCAGATCTTTTTGGACGGCGAGGACATCACGGATCTTTCCATCACTGAGCGCGCCAACAAGGGCATCTCCTTCGCCTTCCAGCAGCCCGTCCGCTTCAAGGGCATTACCGTCAAGGACCTGATCTCCCTGGCGGCAGGGAAGAAGCTCTCCACCGGCGAGGCCTGCGAGTACCTGGCCGAGGTGGGTCTGTGCGCCAAGGAGTACGTGGGCCGCGAGGTCAACGCATCCCTGTCGGGCGGTGAGCTCAAGCGCATCGAGATCGCCATGATCAACGCCCGCGGCACCAAGTTCTCGGTCTTCGACGAGCCCGAGGCAGGCATCGACCTCTGGAGCTTCCAGAACCTCATCGAGGTCTTCAAGAAGATGCACGCCCGCACCAGCGGCACCATCCTCATCATTTCCCACCAGGAGCGCATCCTGGACATCGCCGATAAGGTCATCGTCATCGCCGACGGCCGCGTCAGCGCTGTGGGCACCAAGGAGGAGATCCTCCCCGAGCTGCTCCACGCCTCCGCGGG
>JAFULU010000369.1 GCA_017483125.1 Clostridia bacterium | reverse complement strand
GGCGATGACCACCCGCTCGCACACGCAGGTCAGCGCGTCGGCGGTGATGGCACCGGGACGCAAGAGGGTCAGATACTCCCCCTCGTGATCGTGGCCGATGCTCACGATGGTGGACTCCAGCCCAATGTCGCTCTCCCCGCCGTCGATGATCATGTCCACCCGTCCCGACAGATCAGCAATGACGTGCTCGGCCACGGTAGGGGAGGGCTTACCCGACAGATTGGCCGAGGGAGCGGCCACGGGGAAGTCGCCGCAGGCCTTCAAGAGGGCGCGGGCGATGGGATGGTCGGGACAGCGCACCGCCACGGTGTCCAGTCCCCCCGTGGTGGCATAGGGGATGCAGTCCCGCTTGGGAAGGATCACCGTCAAAGGCCCCGGCATGAAGGCCGCCGCCAGACGGAGGTACAGGTCTCCCGCATGGGCGTACTTGTCCGCCTCGGCGGGCTCGTGGATGTGGATGATGAGGGGGTTGTTGGAGGGACGGCCCTTGGCGGCGTAGATCTTCTCGGCCGACGCTTGGGACAGGCCGTTACCGCCCAAGCCGTACACCGTCTCGGTGGGGAACACCACCAGCCCCCCCTCGCGGAGGACGCGGGCGGCTTCTGTGAGCTCGGCGGCGGATGCTTGGGGGTCTGTTATCCGGATGACTTTTGTCTGCATAGTCAGTCTGTATCCTGTTCTTTGAGCTTTTCCGCCGTATCCGCGGCGGTCAGAGCCTCGATCATGGCCCCGATGTTCCCGTTCATGAACCCGTCCAGATCGAAAATGGACAGGCCGATGCGGTGGTCGGTGACACGGCTCTGGGGGTAGTTGTAGGTGCGGATCTTCTCGCTTCGATCCCCCGAACCTACCTGGGACTTGCGGGCGGAGGCGCGGGCCTCGTCCTGCTCGGTCTTCTTGATGTGGTAGAGCTTGGCCTTCAAAAGCTCCAAGGCCTTGTCCTTGTTCTGGAGCTGGGACCGCTCCTGCTGGCATTCGATGACGATCCCCGTAGGCTTGTGGGTCAAACGCACCGCCGACTCGGTCTTGTTGATGTGCTGACCGCCCGCACCGCTGGACTTGCAGGACTCGTAGATCAGGTCGCTGTCCTTGATTTCAATTTCAACGTCCTTGACCTCGGGCAGTACCGCTACCGTAGCGGCGGATGTCTGGATGCGCCCCTGGGACTCGGTGGCGGGGACACGCTGGACGCGGTGGACCCCCGACTCAAACTTGAAGCGGGAGTAAGCCCCCTTGCCCTCCACAAGGCAGGTCACCTCGCGGAATCCCCCCAGCTCGGTCTCGGTGGCCGAGGTGATGGTGACCTTGAAGCCTACGCTCTGGGCGTACATACTGTACATACGGAAGAGATCGGCGGCGAACAGAGCGGCCTCCTCGCCTCCCGTCCCCGCCCGCAGCTCCATGATGACCGAGCAATCGTCCTCGGGGTCCTTGGGGATCAGGAGCCTCTGCAGCTCCTCGGCGGCCTCGGCCAGCTTGCCCTTGAGCATCTCGGCCTCGTCCTCGGCCAGAGCGCGCAGCTCGGGGTCGTCCCCCAGCTCGCAAAGCTCCAGAGCCTCGGCGCGGGCATCCTCCAGGCCGCGGTAGAGACGGTAAGCCTCCACCAGAGGAGTCAGATTGTGATATTCCTTGATGAGCGCCGTGTACACCGAGGGATCGGCTGCCGTCTCGGGAAGGGAGAGACGGAACTCAATGTCCTCGTATTTGGCGGCGATGGGGATGAGCTTTTCAAACATAGTGGGATCCTTTGGGGGAGAAATGGAATGCAAAATGCAAAATGCAAAATGCAAAATTGAGGAACCATTTTGCCTGCGGCAAAATGAATTTGATTGGTAAGGTAAGGCGTTTGCGGAAGGGAAGAAAACCTCCCCTCCCGCGAGAAAGCTATATGCTCTGTGAAAATGCGAAAGCATTGGGTAACGGGTTGTCCGTTCTTGATTTTGCATTTTGCATTTTGCACTTTGCATTTGGCGTTTACGCCTTAAAGAACGCCTCGAACGCCTGATGGGCCGTATACAGATCCGCCTTGGAGATGATCTCATAAGGCGCGTGCATGGCGATCACGGGAACGCCCAGGTCCACGGTCTCGATGTTGTGCTTGGCGATGAACTTGGCCACAGTGCCGCCACCGCCCTGATCGGTCTTGCCCAGCTCGCCGGCCTGCCAGATCACGCCGTACTCGGCCATGATCTTGCGGATCCAGGCCACGAACTCGGCGGGGGCATCGTTGGTGCCGCTCTTACCGCCGTGGCCCGTGTACTTGGACATGGCCACGCCGCAGTTGATGAGAGAGGAGTTGCGGCGCTCGTAGACCTCGGCGAAGTTGGGATCGAAGCAGGCCGTCACGTCGGAGGACAGGCACTTGGAGTTGGCCTTGACCGTGGCGAAGTGACCGCCCAGAGCGGTGGTGATCTCGGAAATCAGGTCGGTCAGCAGCTCGGTCTGCATACCCGTGTTGCCCTCGGAGCCGATCTCTTCCTTGTCGGCCAGGATGACCATGGAGGTGTGGACGGAATCGTTCGTGCCGAACAGAGCGGTGATGGAGGGGTAGGCGCAGACGCGGTCGTCGTGGCCGTAGGCGCCGATGAGGGAGCGATCCAGACCCACGTCTCTTGCCTTGCCTGCGGGAACGGCGGAGAGATCGGCGGACAGGAAGTCCTCCTCGGTGATGCCGTACTTCTCATGGAGCAGAGCCAGCACGTTGAGGCGGATGGCGTCGCCGCCCTCACAGCCGGGGTAGGGACGGGAGCCCATCAGGAGGTTCAGACCCTCGGCGGGAATGGCGGAGCCCAGAGGCTTGGCGGCCTGATCCTTGGCCAGATGGGGGAGCAGATCGTTGATGTAGATCACGGGATCGGCGGGATCCTCACCGATGCAGACGTTGACCACGGTGCCGTCCTGCTTCACCACCACGCCGTGGAGGGCCAGGGGGATGGTCACCCACTGGTACTTGCGGATA
Organism: Clostridia bacterium; assembly: GCA_017483125.1. GTDB lineage: Bacteria > Bacillota > Clostridia > Oscillospirales > CAG-272 > CAMEON01. The sequence continues at coordinate 4,215 of JAFULU010000369.1, read as the reverse complement.
CCGCCGTAGTAGTGGGTCTTGAAGAAGGCCATGCCGCCGTCCTCGTAGAGGGGGGACTGCTTGACGTCAATGCGAGGCACGTCCACGTGGGAGGCCACGATGCGGATACCCTTGTTGATGGGCTCGGAGCCGATGCGGACCAGGTAGAGGTTGCGCCCGCGGTTGTTGTAGTAGTATTTCCCACCGACCTCCAGGGGCATACCCAGGGTGTAGGGAACGTAGCCCTCGGCTTCAGCCATCCCGATGGTGACGGTCACGGCCTCCCGCTCGGTCTTGGCGGCATCCAGATAGGCCATGTAGCCGGGGGCGTAGTCGTAAGCGGCCTGAATGGTTGCCTCGTCGGCCTTCTCGTAGAAGTTGGTCTTCTTGTAACCCAGCTTGGCCTCCAGCTCGGTCGCGGTGATCTTGTCAGACATAGTAAACAAACCTCGTTTCATGAATATTTTGATTGATTGAGATACAAGTTACAAGATACGAGATACAAGATAATCACGGGATACGGTCATATCTTGTATCTTGTATCTCGTATCTTGTATCTTATCTTATTTGGCATATAGCCTCTCATACATTTCCCACGCATCCGTGACCCTCGCCACGAACTGCCTCGTCTCCCCAAAGGGGATCCTCTTCAGCCCCCCCTCGCCGTCGGCGTAGCGGTCATCCTCCAGCCACTTGTCCACGTTGCCCAGGCCTCCGTTGTAGGCGGCGAGGGCCAGCTCCCAGTCGCCGTAGCGATCGTAGAGGTAGGACAGGCAGTAGGTGCCGTACTTGATATTGGTCTCGGGATCGTGGAGCATCCCGCTCTCCAGATGCTCGAAGAGCATATCGTCGGTGAGCCACTCGAAGGTGGCGGGCATGAGCTGCATGAGCCCCACCGCCCCCACGGGGGATACCGCCCCCGAATCAAAGGAGCTCTCGGTGCGGATCACGGCGTAGACCAACCCCTCGGGCACCCCGTAGGCCTCGGCGTAGACCTCCACGTACTCGGCGTACTCACAGGGGTAGGCATTCTTCTCAAAGCAGGTGATGACGAAGTCCGCGAGAAACCCCAGACCGATGGCCAGCACCGCGATGAGAGCGATCATGACCCCCTTGGGCGGGTTCTTCCAGTCAAGCTTCATAAGCCACCTCCCACAGAGTCAACAGCCGCCGCACGTCACTCTCCAGAGCGGGCATATCACCGTCATTGAGGATCACGGCGTCCGACCGTTCGGCAAAGAACTCATCCTCATGGGAAGCCGCCAGCCGCGCCTTGGCCCGCGCCTCGTCCAAGCCGTCCCGCGCCATAATGCGGGAGAGCCTGACCTCATAGGGGGCCAGCACCGACAGAATGAAGCCGCACTCGGTATCAAACCCCGACTCGAACAGCTGGGGCGCGTCCACCAGCACGGTACGAACCCCCTCGGCCTCATAGCGGGCCAGCATGACCCGCACCTCGCCCAGAATGTGGCGGTGGGTGATGGCGTTGAGATCGGCGAGATCCCTTTCGTGCCCCTCGGCGAAGACCACCGCGGCCAGAGCCTTGCGGTCAAGCGTCCCGTCGGGATACAGGATCCCCGACCCGAACCGACCCACCAGCTCGTCAAGACAAGCCGACGGCGGAACCAAAAGGTCATGGTAGACCCGATCGGTATCAATGGAGGGAACCCCATAGCCCGCGAACAGGGAAGAAATGACTCCCTTGCCCGCGCCGCTGGGGCCGGTCAGTCCAACCGTCAGCATAGCCGCACCTCCCGACCGAGACGGTCGCTCTCCACAGCCGCCTCCAACACCCGCTGAACGTATGCCCCGTCAGAAAAGGAAGGAGAGCAAGCCACCCCACCTGCCACGGCGGAGAGGTAGCCCGCCATACAGCCGATATGCCCGCGCAGCCAGCCCTGGGGAGCCTTGATGGCGGGGAAGCCCGAGGCGGGGGAGGGATACCGCCCCACGCACTCGATGCGGGTGTAGCCCCGCAACCCGCCCATGGGAGAACCCACGGCGGTGGCGTCGTAGAAATTCAGGTAATTGGGATCCATGAGGGAGAAGGACAGGGAACCCCGCTCCCCGTTGACCGAGAAGGTCAGCTCGTCGTTGGCCCCCTGGGTCAGCTTGGAAACCGTCACGGTTCCCATAGCCCCCTCCTTGGTGCCGCAGATGACGTAAAAGGCCTCGTCGGCGTTGGTCTCCCACACGCTCCCGTCCGCCTTCAAATGGGTGGGATAGGCGATCTGGGACTTGCCCAGCACGAAGGAAAGCTCCCCGCACAGGTAGTGGCAGAGATCCACCGCGTGAGGGCCGAGATCGTACCAGGTGCCGCCCCCCGCCTCGGCGGTCTGCTTCCACCCCACGCGGCGGTCGGGGTCGATGCAGGAATTATGCTTGTAGGTAAACGCAAAGGAAAGGATGCGCCCCAGCTTACCCTCGTCGATCAGCTGCCGCGCCCGCATGACGGGAGCCAGGAAGCGGTTGTTGAACACCGTCCCGCAGACGGCGCCCCGCTCCTCGGCAAGCCTTGCCAGCTCGTCCGCCTCTTTGGCGGTGACCGTCAAGGGCTTCTCGCAGAGCACCGATTTCCCCGCAAGGATGGCCGCCTTGGCTACCTCAAAATGCAGAGGATTGGGGGTGCAGATGTCAATCACGTCAATATCGGGATCGGTAATCATTTCCTCGGCGGTCATAACACGGGGGATCCCGTACTCACGGGCGAATGCCTCTCCCCGCGCGGGAGTCGAGGCGCAGACCGCGGCCACCTCGGCGGTAAAGCCCAGATCGGCGGTCTTATAGAAGAAGGGCAGATTCCGCACCGACCAAAGATGGGTCTTCCCCATAAAGCCCGCGCCCACAAGTCCGATACGAATGTGTTTCATGCTCTGCCTCCTGCGTATAGAAATACATCTTATATTATATAACATTTCGAGAAAAAATGCAAGAGGGAAAGACCGAAAAAACGCAAAAATGTGACGGGCAAAAAAGCAGTCCCGCGTAATCCACCGTGAGGCGTATACGCGGGACCGCTTGTAGGGAGTCGGGAGATCAGCCCTCGCTGCCCTGCTTGTACTGGGACAGCTGCTCTCTCTCCTGCTTTTTGAGCTTTTCCAGAATGGCCATTTTCTCAATCATGAGCTTGACGATCTTCTCCAGAGGGGAGTCGGGGGTGTAGTCGGCCTCGCAGACGTAGTTGATGCGGGCGTCCTCCACCAAGGGCTTGACGTGCTCGCGGTTGTCCTTGGGGTAGAGGGCGATGGACTTACCGCCCCGCTCCTTGACCAGCTTCATGCAGGGAATGTCGGTGAGCCCGTCCCCGATGTAGATCATGTTGTGGTAGGCGATGCGGCGAAGGGACTCGTCCTGCACGCGGTTGAGGTTGTAGTCGTCGGTGACGTCCAGGGTGCCCTTGGAGATGCGGTAGATGTACTGGGTCTTGAGGGTGTAGTTGATGGCCAGAGCGGGCCAGAGGGCCTCTCCGTTTTCATCGTACATGTAGCGGCAGGCGTAGATGCGCTTGAAGTACTTGGCGATGGGGGTACCCTGAATGATCTCGTAGGTGCCCGAGGAGATGATGTAGTGCTCGATCTCCACACCTTGGGAGCGGCCGAACTCGTTGATGCGGTCGAACCAGGTCAAAACTCCGTTGAACAGCTCCACGTGCTCCCCGCAGGAGCGCAGGTAGTCCTCGGTGAGGGGAATGCCCTTTTCCTTGCATTTCTTGATCATGACGAACATGTAGGCCAGGATCTTCTCCACCTCGTGCTGTTCGGTGATGGCGGCGGCCTCCCCCCAGAAGGCGTCGGAGGTCATGCCGAGCTTTTTGATGAAATCGTATTCCTGCATATCGGTGGTGCAGAGGGTCTTGTCGAAATCGTAAAGGATGCCTATGCGGATGGTGTCCATGATTGTACCTCCTTTGTGGGTATTCGTGTATGGATCACGCCGTCGTGCGGCGCACGTTGTTTTTTTCATTGTACCACAAAAAAGGGGAAAAATCAAGACCCGCATGGAAGAATGGGGAAGCACACCGCATTTTCGGCATTTATGACAAGACAAAAAGCTCCGTTTCGTGGGGATTGACCCACAGAGGCGGAGCTTTTGGCTTTTTGGGGGTTTTCAAATTTGGGTTTGTCGAACTGTTTGTTTGTGCCTTGCCCGCGTTATTTGCCCTCTCACCGCTTCGCGGAGCTCCCCCAGAGGGGGAGCCTTAGAACGGCGGGAAGACTCTTGTCGGGAAAGGGGATT
>JAFULU010000368.1 GCA_017483125.1 Clostridia bacterium | reverse complement strand
CCCGTCCCCGCCGACTTCCCCGCGGGGGAGACCGCCCCCCAAGCCCCCGCCCCCTACCGCATGGTGGGTGAGGTCTTCCACTCCTACGTCATCGTGGAGCAGGGGGACCGTATGCTGCTCATCGACAAGCACGCCGCCCACGAGCGCATCATCTTCGAGAAGCTCAAGGCCAACATGAAGGACAAGGCGGTGGAGTCCCAGCTGCTCCTGCTCCCCATCGAGATCATGCTCATGAGCGAGGAGGTGGGGCTTCTGGATACCTACCGCGCGGAACTGGAGGCCGTGGGCTTCACCTACACCTGTCTGCGCAACACCGTCCGCGTGGACAGCATCCCCAGCGGCATCGAGTCGGGGGCCGTCCCCGATATGCTGGCCGCCATCGCCGAGCAGCTGAAAAGCGGGGTGGACACCGCCAAGCTCACCCGCGACATCCTCTTTGAAAAGGCCCTCTACCAAGCCTCCTGCAAGGCCGCCATCAAGGCGGGACGGGACTACCCCGAGGAACACATCAAGTGGCTGGTGGACAAGCTCATGGAGATCCCCGATATCACCTTCTGCCCTCACGGACGGCCGGTGGCTATGGAGATGAAGAAGAGGAATATTGATCATCAGTTTGAAAGATGTTGAGAAAATGATCCGGAAAGGAAAGAGACATGACCGACGCTGAACGCAGAAAAGCCGCAAAAGCATTTGCGGAATATTGGAAGGATCGCGGAGACGAGAAGAGCGACAGCCAATCCTTCTGGCTTGCCTTTGTCCGCGAGGTGCTGGGGGTCGCCGAGCCTGAAAGATTCATCCTCTTTGAGGAACGGGTGAAGCTTGACCATACCAGCTTCATCGACGGTCACATCCCCTCGACTCACGTTCTCATTGAACAGAAAAAGAAGGGACTCAATCTCCGCAGTCCCATTCGTCAATCCGATGGGACTCTGCTCAACCCCTTCCAGCAGGCCCAGCGGTACTCCGCCGCGCTCCCCTACTCCCAACGCCCCCGTTGGATCATCACCTGCAATTTTGAGGAGTTTCTGATCTACGATATGGAGAAGCCCACGGGAGAGCCCGAGAGCATCAAGCTCTGCGACCTGCCCAAGGAATACTACCGCTTTGGCTTCCTTGTGGAAGAAAAGAGCGAGCTTGTCCACCGCGAGGAGGAGATCTCCATGCAGGCGGGCGAGCTGGTGGGAAGGCTCTACGACGCCATCCTGAAGCAGTACATCCACCCCGAGGACAAGGCCTCCTTGCACAGCTTGAATATTCTCTGCGTGCGGCTGGTATTCTGCCTGTACGCCGAGGACGCGGGGATCTTTGGCAGTCATAGCAAGTTCCATGATTACATGCGGAGCTTTGCCGCCAAGGACGTGCGCCGCGCTCTGATCGACCTGTTCCGCGTGCTGGACACAAAGCCCGCCGACCGCGACCCCTACATGGATGAAGTGCTGGCCTCCTTCCCCTATGTCAACGGCGGCCTGTTTGCCGATACCGATATTGAGATCCCCAATTTCACCGACGGGATCGTGGACCTGCTTCTGCACAAGGCCAGCGAGGACTTTGACTGGTCCCAGATCAGCCCCACCATCTTCGGCGCGGTGTTTGAATCCACGCTGAACCCCGAGACCCGCCGCTCGGGCGGTATGCACTATACCTCCATCGAGAATATCCACAAGGTCATTGATCCTCTGTTTCTGGATGGACTGCGGGAGGAATTTGCCGAGATCAAGGCCTTGAAGGTGGCCAAGACCCGCAAGGAGCGGGCGGAGGCCTTTCGCGCAAGGCTGGCGGGACTGACCTTTTTCGACCCCGCCTGCGGCTCGGGCAACTTCCTGACCGAGACATATATCTCTCTGCGCCGACTGGAAAACGAGGCGTTGAAGCTGATCTTTGAGGATCAGATCGTGCTGGATTTCGGTGACGTGATCCAAGTATCCATCGGGCAGTTCTACGGCATTGAGATCAACGATTTTGCCGTGACGGTGGCCAAGACCGCCCTGTGGATCGCGGAATCCCAGATGATGAAGGAGACCGAGGATATCCTCAACGCCAATCTGGACTTTTTGCCCCTGCGCTCCTACGCCAACATCGTGGAGGGCAACGCGCTCCGCGTGGATTGGGAGGACGTGGTGCCGAAGGAGCGGTTGAATTATATTATGGGGAATCCGCCGTTTGTGGGACATCAAAACCGTACTATGGATCAAATCAAGGATATGGAAATAGCATTTCATGATTTGAAGAAGCATGGCAAACTAGACTATGTATGTGCATGGTATAGTAAGGCTTGCGACTTTATGGGCGGCACCATGATTAAAGCAGCCTTTGTTTCCACTAACTCGATTGTTCAAGGTGAGTCTGTTGCAATCTTATTTCCGTATCTGTTTTCAAAATATGTGGATATTTGTTTTGCTTATCGTTCTTTCCCTTGGACAAGTGAATCACATTCAAAAGCAACTGTTCACTGCGTTATTATTGGCTTTTCGTGCTTGGCAGGAGATAAAAAAATCCTATTTGATAATAATCGGTTTCAGATAGTTGAACATATAAATGGATATTTGCTCCCTGCTCCGGATGTGTTTATTGAGGCAAGAGGAAAACAATTGACAAACGGATTCCCAGAAATAACCAAAGGAAGCCAACCCACAGACGGCGGCTATTTGTTTGTTTCCGAAGAAGAACGTATGAGCCTTATCAATCAGTATCCTAATAGTGAGCACTTTATCAAATGTTTTGTGGGTGCTGAGGAATTTATCAATAATAAAACTAGGTATTGTTTGTGGTTAAAGGATGTTTCTCCGTCCGAATATCGTCACATACCTATGATACGCGAAAGGTTACAGAGAATAGTTGAATTGCGATCTCAAAGTCCCACTCTGTCTGTTCAAAAGGATGCACAAACACCAATGCTTTTTACTCAAATTAGGCAACCGAAAGCAGATTATCTAATTGTTCCTAGTCATTCCTCAGAGAGTAGAAAATACATTCCCTTGGGGTACATGAGTAGCGATGTAATTTGTGGAAACGCTAATTTGCTAATACCTAATGCTACATTGTTTTTGTTTGGCGTATTAATATCCAATGTCCATATGGCATGGATGCGTACAGTATGCGGACGCTTGGAAATGAGGTACAGATACACTCCCGCTGTTTATAACAACTTCCCATGGCCTACCCCCACCCCCGAACAAAAGAAAAAGATCGAGGAGACAGCCCAAGCCATTCTGGACGCCCGCGCCCTCTATCCCGATTGCTCCTTGGCCGACCTCTATGACGAGATCGCCATGCCCCCCGAGCTACGCAAGGCACACCAAGCCAATGACAGAGCAGTCATGCAGGCGTATGGGTTTGATGTGAAGACTATGACAGAGAGCGGGTGTGTGGCGGAGTTGATGAGGATGTATCAGAAACTTGTTAATTTGTAAGAGTACCAAAAAGGAGAGTTGATTTGAAAAGCAAGTACTACACTTTGGAAAAGCGCAATAATGGTTCATGTGATTTGCGTATAAAGCAAACTCCCATTTTATATCAATATCGGTCAGTAAACAGTTATTCTGTTAAGGCTTTGATGAATTCCGAAATATGGGCTACTGTGCCGACCGCGTTCAATGATCCCTATGACTCTGCTTTTTGTTTTAGAGAACTCGTACTTAAACAGAGTATTCGGAAACACATTAACGCGCAAAACATGAGTATTTATGCAGATCTCTTGTTTGGAGGAAACAAAAAGGGCAAGTATCGTGTTTCTGATATTGTAGATCAAATCTATTTGCGTTTTTTTTACGATTCTATTTCAAAAGCACGCGAGGGGTTTTGCGTATCTTGTTTTTCGGAAGTATACGATAGTGAAATAATGTGGGCGCATTATGCGGGCAATGCTACAGGCTTTTTGGTTGAATACGATGGTCGACAATTAGAGAGTGTAGCTGCTGACCATAGAAAGCGGTATACAAGTATAGCGATGAGCATGGATATCGCAGGAATCGATATGAACAATTATCCTGAACCGGACTTTGTATCGTTGTTACCAGTCATATATACAGTGTTAAAGCCAAATTATGAAAGTGTGTTCGCAGAAATTATTGACCCATTTTTTGCATATTTTGATGAATGTATCAACGGTGCTGATATGATGGATGCAACGAAAGAGTATTTGACAACAGTATTTAACAGTATCCAAGGTGATGATTCACGAAGGGATAGAACTCATACATTACTTTGTTCAAAACAAAAAGCATGGAGTTATGAAAAAGAGTGGAGAATATGGTCTTATAATATGAATTCTTTGATAGGCCAAGTAACAGATAAGCATGTCTGTTTGGGGAAAGTCAAGCCTCTATCAATTTGTCTGGGAGAGTATATAAGCAAATACGATGAAATTGCATTGGTAGAAATAGCAAAGACCATTTTAGACATCCCTGTTTATAAGATGAAAACACAGACTAAAAGAAATGGCATGAGATTAGTTCCACATCAGATTTGTTGAAACAAATGACGTTGGAATATTCATGTGTTTCACATAAATAACAAATAAACCGGCCTCACACTGCATTGTGACAAGCCAAGAAAGAGGAACCGATGTTTACGATTCTCGCAACCGACGGACGCGCCCGCAGAGGCGTGCTCCACACCGTTCACGGTGACATCCAGACCCCCGTTTTCATGAACGTGGGCACCTGCGCCGCCATCAAGGGCGGCGTATCCACCATGGAGCTCTTGAATGACGTTGACTGTCAGGTCGAGCTCTCCAACACCTACCACCTCCACATCCGCCCCGGCGACAAGCTCATCTACGACATGGGCGGCCTCCACAAGTTCATGAACTGGCCCAAGCCCATCCTCACCGACAGCGGCGGATTCCAGGTCTTCTCCCTGTCCTCCCTCCGCAAAATCACCGAGGAGGGCGTGAGATTCGCCTCCCACGTGGACGGCAAGCGCATCTTCATGGGCCCCGAGGAGAGTATGCAGATCCAGTCTCACCTCGCCTCCACCATCGCCATGGCCTTCGACGAGTGCATCGAGAACCCCGCCCCCTACCAGTATGTCAAGCAGTCCTGCGCCCGCACCGTCCGCTGGCTGGAGCGTTGCCGCGCCGAGATGGACCGCCTCAACAGCCTCCCCGAGACCATCAACCGCAGTCAGATGCTCTTCGGCATCAACCAGGGCGGTACCTACGAGGATCTTCGTATCGAGCATATGCACAAGATTTCCGAGATCCCCTGCGAGGGCTACGCCATCGGCGGTCTGGCCGTGGGCGAGGCCACCGAGGAGATGTACCGCATCATCGACGCGGTGGAGCCTCATATGCCCAAGGATAAGCCCCGCTACCTCATGGGCGTGGGGACACCCTGCAACATCCTGGAGGCCGTCCACATGGGCGTGGATTTCTTCGACTGCGTCATGCCCTCCCGCAACGCCCGCCACGGCAACCTCTTCACCTGGGAGGGTAAGATCAACCTCCTCAATGAGAAGTACATGAAGGATCCCCGCCCCATCGGCCTGACCTGCGACTGCCCCACCTGCCGCAATTATTCCCGCTCCTACATCCGCCACCTCATCAAGGCCAAGGAGTCCCTGGGTATGCGCCTGGCGGTCACCCATAACCTGTATTTCTACAACAACCTCACCCGCAAGATCCGCGAGGCCCTGGAGGGAGGCTACTTCGAGAGCTTCTACCAGAAGTACCGCGTGATTTTGGGCGAGCGTTGCCCCGATTGACCGACTTTCACCGTAGGGGAGGGGCTTTCCCCTCCCGCAAATCCACTTCCGCGAGGTAACAGTATGACCACCATCAAAGCCATCATTTTCGACAAGGACGGCACCCTCCACGACACCGAAAAGGTCTACATGCAAGCCTGGAAGGCCGCCGCCGCTGAGTTTGGTGTCCCCGACATCGAGAACACCGTCCGCGACTGCACCGGCACCACCATCCCGTGGATCGCGGAGTATTGGGCAAAAAAGTACCCCGATATCCCCTTTGAGGACTACCTCCCCCGCCGTCAGTACTACTATTTCGGCATTCTGGAGCAGGGAGTACCCGTTAAGGAAGGGGCTCACGAGGTGCTTTCCTATCTCAAGGCCCACGGCTACAAGGTGGGCATGGCTACCTCCACTCCCTGGGATACCGTCAAGGACCACCTGGAGCGGACGGATATGATGGGGTACTTCGACACCGTCGTCACGGGCGACATGATCGAGCACGGCAAGCCCGCCCCCGATATCTACCTCCTGGCCGCAGAGCGGTTGGGGGTGGATCCCGCCGACTGTGTGGGCGTGGAGGATTCCATGAGCGGTGTGCGCTCCATCCACGCCGCGGGTATGCGCGCCGTTATGATCCCCGATATGATCCAACCGACCCCCGAGGTGGAGGCTTTGGTGTGGAAAAAGCTCACCGAGATCTCTGAGCTGATCCCCCTGCTGGAGGAGGCGGAATGAGCTTCACAGCCAAGGAGATCGCCCGCTTTGACGACGTCCTTTCGGATATGTTTGAGTCGGAGCTGACCTTTGCCATCCTTGCCGAATTGGGGCTTCTGGCCGTGATCCTGATCGTTGTGCTGTCACCCCGCTCCGCGTGGAAGGATACGAGGTGGGGGGATGCGTCTCATCTCTACGATGAAAAGGAGCCCCGCTACCGCAACGGCAAAAAGCTGACCCGCCGAGAGCGGAAGGCCGAGAGGACCAAGCATCAAAAGCGCGGAAACGGCGTGATCGATGCGATCCGAGCCTTGTCCCTGTGCGAGCTGGTCTGTGTCTTCGTCGGTCTGG
>JAFULU010000367.1 GCA_017483125.1 Clostridia bacterium | reverse complement strand
CTCGCCGTCAGGCGAAATCAGCCTTTTTGTGAGTTTGCGAGATGCCCTTCGGGCACGATATGCCTTGCAGGCGAGATGTGCCCTTCGGGCGAGATATGCCCTTCGGGCGTGACGGGCTCCGCCCGATAAACCCAAATTTGATTTTCCAAACCAAATACCAAAATACCCATCAAGGTGGAAGACCTCCTTTGACGGGCATTGGATTTTTCAAGGGCTCACAGATCCAGCATAGACCGCTGCTCGGTCAGCTCGCCGTTTCTGTACAGAAGGGTCTTGACCTCGAACTTACCGAAGGACAGGTCAAGGGACTTATCGAAGACGGTGCAGGTGCAGGTCTTGTCTCCGTCTACGCCGTTGAAGAGGCGCACCATGTAGGTCTCGGCATCGGTCTTGCGGAAGCAGGAGAGGGCGACCGTCTCGTCGGAGAGGGTGACGGCGGGGGTCTCGTGGCGCTCACCCGTGCCGTGGGGGTAGAAGTTGAGGGCGTAGGGCTTCTGGGTGAAGGCGGCGGCCTTCCGCTCCACGTCGTTCAGATCGCACAGCTCCAGGCGGAAGCTGAACTCGTGGCGGCCCAGGTCGATGTAGCGGTTGAAGCGCTGATGATCCACGATGGGAAGGTCGCCTACGGGATGGGCGCAGTAGACCGAGCCGTTGAGGAGATCCAGGTAGAGCTTGTCGTTTTCATACGAGCAGCCGTAGGTGCCATCCTTGAAAACAGTCAGCAGCTTATCACCGATGAACACACCCACGAAGCGCTGAGAGCATTGCTCCAGATCATGGGTATAGGTCTGGGTACCGAAGGCGGTCTGACCCATGAAGATCCCTCCCTCGGGCAGAGGAAGCTCCAGCTTCAATCCCTTCCCCGCATCGTTCCAGTAGGCGTTTACGGTCACGTCGACGTAGTTGAGATCCTTGTACAGGGTGTAGGCCACGCGGATATCCGACTTGCCCGTGGTGTAGAGGCTCTCGACCGTGGTAAGGAGGTCGCCCCGCTCGATGACGCGGAGAGGGATCACGCAATCGGCGCGGCGGTAGTTCGTGCCCACGGTGGACATATACCAGCCCCAAGGATCGGAGTTATCGTCGTAGATCACGGGGGTAAAGGCACCGTTATTCAGATATTCGTAGCCCTTCACCGAGAAGGATGCCAGCGCGCCTCCCACGGGGTCAAAGACGGCCTTGGTCTCCTCGGGCAGATCGAACTCGGTCTGGGGCGTGCGATCCAGGAGCTTCTTGGTACCGCGGCGCACCTCCACGTCGAAGCGGGTCATGGACAGGGGGTTGAGGGTGGTCTTGATGGCCATGCGCTTACTGCGGTCCATGTTGATGCAGGAGGACTCCTTGACCAGCTGGAAGGGCACCTCGGCTCCGTCCCGCTTGACGGTGAACTCGTAGCCCTCGGTATCCGAGCAGATGCCGTCCAGGAGGAAGAAATCGCCCGTGAAGATAGACTCCTCGGCGTAGGGGTTGGGGTTATAGACGAAGATGGGGTACTTCAGGGGGACGGCCTTCTCATAGTCACGGCACAGGGCCATGAAGGCCTTGGTGAACTCCTTGTCCAACAGCTCCAGGGCGTAGTCCATCTTCTGCATACTGCTCTTCTCGCCCTCGATGATGCAGGTGCCCGACAGGACGTCGTGGAACTGCACCATGGCCATGCGCTTCTGGGCGTCGTCGAAGGCGGCGAAGTTGTAGTCGTACAGGCCCTCGGCGGAGGCAGAGGCGCAGATCTTCTCGGTCATGAGAAGCTTGTTCTCCAGCTCGGCGTAGCGGCGCTTGAGGCGGGCAATGGAGGTGTAGCACTTGACGAAGCAGGGCTGGAGGGCGGCGTCCCACTCCACCTTGGGGGTAGAGGCGGCGAAGAAAGCCTCGGGGGTGGAGTGGAAGACCTCAACACCCTCGGTCTTCTGCTCCTCCATGAAGACAGCCAACTCGGCCAGATCCTTGCGGGAGGCACCGCCGCCGTGATTGCCCACGCCCCAGAGGGCAAAGGCGATCTCCTCACCCTGATCGTCCCAGGGCTTCATCTTGCGCTTGACGGCGTTGACCGCGTCGCCCAGGCCGTTGGTGTAGATGGTCAGATCGTCAAAGCGGGCGGTCTTGACCGAGCTGCCGTCAAAGCCCTTCCAGTCGACGTAGTTGGCGGGCAGCTCCATGAATGCAGGCATGGGGCGGCAGCAGACGTAGCCGCTGTAGCCACACTTGGAGAGGATCTGGACCAGGCCCTGGGTGTGGCCGAAGGAGTCGAAGTTGACCGCCGCCGTGGGGATGACGCCGAACTTCTCCTTGAAGTAGGTAAGGCCCGACTCGATCTGGCGGACGAAGCCCTCGCCCGAGGGAATGTTGCAGTCGGGTTGGACGTACCAGCCGCCCATGATGTGCCACTTGCCCGCCTTGACCAGACCCTGGATGCGTGCAAAGAGGGCGGGGTCGTAGGTCTCCACGAACTCGTAAAGGAGGGCTTCGTTGTGGCAGAAGATGTAATCGTACTCCTCCGCGATCTCGCAGGCGGCGTAGAAGGTGGCCAGGGCGGCGGTGGCGCCCTCGTTCCAGTCCCATTGCCAGACGGGGTCGAGGTGGGCGTTGCAGATGAGGTGGAGTTGTTTCATGGTGGTGCTCCTTTTGTTATGTGAGGGGGTGGGGATTTTCAAATTTGGGTTTATCGCTCCGTTCCTTTGCCTTCCCCAGCGGGGAAGGGGGACCGCGAAGCGGTGGATGAGGAGAGCAAGTTTCCGCTCGGTATCGGGTATGATTTTTCTTGGTGTATCAAGGGGTTTCCGTATATACCCGTACGAAAAAACAAACCCTCTCTCCTCATCCACCACCTACGGTGGTCCCCCTTCCCCGCTGGGGAAGGCTCACGAGGAAACGCACCGATAAACCCCAATTTGGAATCATCAGATCAAGTATTCAGCCAAACCGAGATGCGGGTGCGCTCGTCGGTCCAGTTCTTGCCGCAGGAGGCGTAGTCGGTGAGGAGCAGGTCACCGTCCTCGGTCTTGACGGTGAAGCGGACGGTCTCGCCCGCCTCGGCGTCCAGTTGGTTGACGGTGAGACGGCCGTTATGGAGGATGGGCTTGACGGGGGCTTCGATGCTTCCCTCTTCCTTGCCCTCGTCGCGGGCCAAGACCAGGGGGCCGTAGGTGAAGGCCAGCTTGCCGTTCAGGGTGTGGGCCTCCACCTCGGGGTGGAAGTCAACTGTGACCGTGTCGCCGTCCTTCCACCCACGGGTGAAGTCGAGGTAGCCCTTCTCTACGGCGGCGGTCTCGCCGTTGACCGTCACGGTAGGCTCGTGGCTCCAGGCGGGGATGCGGAGGCGGAGGGTGAAGATCTCGGGGGCGGACAGGGAGAGGGTAACCGTGGCGTGACCCTCGTCGGCGAAATAGCCGTTGACAGTGAGGGTGACGGGGTTTCCGTCGGGGGTGGATGCGGTGACGGTGCCGTTGTTGTACTGATTCAGCACGAGACCGTTATCCCCCGCCATGACGGCGGTGAGGGGGAATAGGGCGGTCCCCGCCGCGCCGATGCAGGCGCAACAGCCGTAGTAGCCGCCCTCGGGGAAGACCTTGTAGCCGCCGATGCCGATGCCGCGGGCCTTGAAGGTCAGGGGGCTGTAGCTGTCGAAGGGGACACCGGGGAGGTAGGTGTTGGATCCCTTCTCCAGCTGGGGCAGGCTATTGTGGTTGATACTGCCGTACAGGGCGTTGAGGGCCGACTGCTCGATGCCCTCGGCGTAGATCACCTTGCCCGTCAGCCGCAAAAGCCGCTCCTGCAGTCGCATCCAGGTGACGGTGACGCAGGTCTCCTGCATGATGGCCAGAGGCTCGGTCTCCTCGGTCTGCTTGACGGCGGAGTGGTCGAAGAGCTCATGGGTACAGCCCGCACAGCCGATGATGGTGATGTCGGTCTTGCGGACGGCCTCGGCGAACTTTTCCACGATGTTCAGGTAGCGGGTCTCTCCCGTGACCTCGTAGTAGGCAAGAGCCCCCTCGAAGTAGGACATCATCTCGTAGGCCTTGACCGTGGGGTACTCATAGGGGGCGAGCTTCCCTTCCTCGGCCAACAGGAGGAGGTTTCCGTCACGGCAACCGCCCGATTCCAGCACGTATTTGGCGAAGGTGAGGTATCTCTCCTCCCCCGTCAGCTTGTACAGCTCCACGATGGGCTCCAGGATGGAGGCGGAGTTGACGCCGCCCCACCAATGGGAGGTCTCCAGCACCGAGAGCTTGCCCTCGCCGAGGGTGGCGATGAGGTAGTCCACGTGGGCCTTCATGGCGGTGAGGATGCGGGCCTTGAAGGCCTCGTCGCGGCAGATGCCGTAGAAGTAGAGGGAGCCCACCAGGACGTACTTTCTGGTCCACATATCCCAACCGCAGTACTCCTTGTACTTGGGGTAGGTGGTGATGCGGCCGTCGGCGTCCTGGGTGTCCAGAAGGGCCTTGACGGTGTCGTAGAGGACGGTGTACAGCTCCTCGGAGGGAAGGTAGCGGTAGGTAAGGCAGGCACCACGCATCATCTTGCCGTAGTATTCACCCCGCCAGCCCAGGTCGGCGGAGTCGGGGCGTTCGGTGAAGACGTGGACGAACTTGTCCCAGAGGGGCTGATCCAGAAGCTGCTTATGCAGGATGAAGTCGGCGTTGTCGTGGACGGCCCCCTCGTAGCGGGCGTTGCCTACGGGGAGGTAGCGGTATTGGTACGGGATCATGGCGGTCTCCTTTGCGCGCTCGGGTGAGCGGTTTTGTCACCACTATTATACTTGGATTGGGTGGATTTGTCAATATACTTTGAGCGATGTAGCGGGAAAAACTGTGAAAAATCACGGTTGGGACGGTCTCCCCTCTTGATTATTTTCCCGATCTGTGGTACAATGGAGGTACTGTAAATCTGACCCCCAAGGAGGGCTTTATGCGTACCTGCAAGCTTGATAACATGACCCTGTCGGTGGACTTCGCCGCGGGGCATATCACGTCCCTGATCCTGAACGGTGTGGAGCGTGTGGTAGCCGCCACGCCCCTGTTCCGTGTCCGTCTCCGCGACGGGGCGGGGCAGACCTACCACTATACCGCCTATGAGGCAGGCACCCGTGCCGAGACCGAAAAGGGCGGGCTGTACTGCGATTTTCCCGCTCCCTTTGAGGATCTGACCGTCGCCGTGACTCTGACCGAGGAGGACGGCGGTGTCAGGTGGGGCATGACCGTGAACCCCAACACGGGGGATGCCTTTGCCGAGTGGGTGGATTTCCCCCGTGTGACCCTGCCCGATCTGAAGCGGGAGGATCCCGAGGCGGGCGGTGAGATGCTGCTCCCCTACAACGAGGGCATTCTGGTCTCCAGCCATCTGGAGCGTGACGCAACCGACTTCCGCTTCTGGAATCCCGAGTACCCCTCCCTCGGGTGCTACTCCCTGTTCCCCAACATGATCTCCTCCCAGATGATGGCCTATCTCTGGAAGGACTGCGGGCTGTATATCGGCGCACACGATCCCGCCCGTGGGGTCAAGGCTCTGGACTTCTACCAAAACGGCGATGGGACCACCATCCAGCCCCGCCTCTTCTGCGGTGTGGAGTTCGGCGAGCATTTTGAGACCGATTATCCCCTGATCTGGAAGGCCACCGACGGGCGGTGGGAGTCTGCCGCCGAGATCTACCGCGGGTGGTTTGAGGGGCATCTGCCTCCCAAGGCTAGAAAAGTCATGGGGGATGAGACCCTCCCCGCATGGTACGGTGATTCCCCGCTGATCGTGACCTACCCCGTCCGCGGTTGGCACGACACCGACGTCATGGATCCCAATCCCATGTTCCCTTACACCAATGCGCTCCCTGTGCTGGACCGCATCCGCAAGGCCACAGAGAGCCGTCTCATGGTGATCCTCATGCACTGGGAGGGCACCGCACCCTGGGCGCCCCCCTTCGTCTGGCCTCCCTACGGCGGGGTGGAGAGCTTCACCCAATTCCGCAACGCCCTCCACGGCGAGAGGGATATGCTGGGGGTGTACTGCTCGGGCTTCGGCTACACCACCAAGAGCCGCTTGGTGGATGATTACGCCCCCGTGGACTACTACGAGAAAAACGGCCTGGCGGCGGGTATGTGCGCGGGTCCCGACGGGAGCATTGTCAGTAAGATCTGCACCGCCCAGCGAGAGGGCTACGATATCTGCCCCGCCTCCCCTGTGGGGCGCAAGCTGTTGGATAAGGCCTACGCGCCTCTCTTTGAGGAGAGCGGCCTGGATTACGTCCAGATTCTCGACCAGAACCACGGCGGCGGGCAGTATTTCTGCTACGCCCGGGATCACGGCCATCCCCCCGCGCCCGGTGCGTGGATGACGGGGTCCATGCAGGATATGCTGGGCGGGTGGAACGAGAAGGCTCCCGCCATGCTCTTCGGCTGTGAGTCGGCGGCGGCGGAGCCCTTTATCGGCAATCTCCGCTTCAGCGACAACCGCTTCGAGCTGAACTACTTTACGGGCCGTCCCGTGCCGCTGTACGCCTATCTCTACCACGAATACCTCCGCAACTTCATGGGCAATCAGGTCTGCGGAGACCTGCGGGGTGACCGTGAGACTCTCTGCCACCGCATCGGCTACTCCTTCGCGGCGGGAGACTGTCTGACTCTGGTGCTCTCCCCCGACGGGCGCATCCAGTCCTACTGGGGACAGAGGGATCTGTCGGATCTTCCCAACGAAGAGAAAGTATTGACCTTCATCCGCAACCTCACCCGCTTCTACCGCGAGGAGGGCAAGCCCTACCTCTACGCTGGCCGCATGATCCCCGCCCTGCCCGTGGAATGCCCCGAGCGGGAGCTGATCGGCAACTGGGGGACCCGCTCCTTCACCCTACCCATCCTGCACACCACCGCCTGGGAGGCGGAGGACGGACGGCGGGCACAGATCGTGGTCAATCCCGAGGAGTGGGACGTGGAGTGCCGTGTGGGCGGGGTCAAGATGACGGTTCCCGCCCTGAGCGCGAAAGTTTTTGCTTTGGAGCTGTAACCTTTTGCCCCGAAAAAGCGACATATAGTATAGGAAGAAACTGAAACGAAAGGAGCAAGCCATGTCCGACCTTTGGGAGTCCGCGGTGAATTTCTACCGTTTGCGGCTGATCCCTACGGTCAAGCGAATGCTGGATCGCAGGCGTTTTTCCTATACTCTTTTGACGGTTGGGGTGCTGACGGTGTGCGCGGCGGCCCTTTCCCTGCTGGTTTCCTACGCCGCCCAGTCGGTTACGGCTCTGGACGCGTTAGCCGAGGAATACGAGCTCTATCTGGTCAAGCTTCTGTCCGGCGGGAACAAGCACTCCCCCATGCCCGAGATGCGGGAGGTCATTGCGCTGGCCAAGGGCGGGGCTATGGTCGTTGCGGTCTTTTGCGGGGGACTCTGGCTGGTTCTGTCTGCCGTAGCCGTTGGGTGGGTCATGACCTCGGTCATGGAGTCCGAGGCCTACGTATACGGCCTGTTCATGATCTACGGTGCCGACCGCAAGCAGCTCTCCCGTCAGCTTTCTCTGGAGTTCATACTAGCGGGCCTTCCCGCCGTGCTCGCGGGGATCCCTCTGGGGGTCCTTGCTTACCGCCTGTCGGGCGGAAGCGGCGGGCTGTCCGTGGGCTTGACCTGTATCTCGGCCCTCGCCTTCCTTCTGCTCATCCTGGTCTCGGCGGCGATCCTGTCGGGGCGGGTCCTGAAGCGGCCCTGCATGGGGCTTCTGAACGCCTCGGACACATCGGATCTCACGGTCTCTCCCCGCCGCTCCCGATTGGGAGGACTCAACGGGCGGCGCGGCTCTCTGGGTTCGGCTCTCCTGGCCTTTGTGCGGATGCGCCGTCACTTTATCTCCCTGGCCTTGGTCACCGCCACCGTGGCAGCCTCGGCCTTTGGTTCCCTGTCCCTCGGCGGCGGTACGGAGCAGACTGTGAACAGTCCCTCCCACACCTTCTACTTCCAAAACGGCATTTCGGCCGAGGAGCTGCGATCCGACTATCTGGATCCCCTGGACGGGCACGCCGCCGTCCGTGAGTTTTCCTACGCCGTGACCGACACCGCCGAGGGGCTGGGTACCCATCTGAAGCTCACCGAGGCCCAGAACCCCTCCCGATCGGGGGTATATCTGGGGGCGCAGTACGCCACCGACTCCATCCGCATCGCCTGCGGTGACGGAGACGCCTACTACGAGCTGGGTGGGAGCACTCCCGTTCCTCCCGAGTTTTCCCATATCCCCATAGAGGCTATGTCCCGTTTAGGGTACGATCTGGAGGCAGTTCCCGTGGGGTGCGCAGTCTACGTGTTCCCCGAGCAGACGGGGCCTACCCTGAAGCTGAAGGTGGGGGATCACATTACCCTGTCCCTCCCCACGGGACAATGCGGCGATCTGTCCCAAAAGGTGGAGGCCGAGTGCGAGACCGTGACCCTTCGTATCGTGGATACGGTGGAGGTGGGGAGTGTGATCATTCCGGAGGAGGGCACCGAGCTCTTCCCCCGCATCACCGAGGACTACCTGTACATCAGCCCTCCCGATTACGAGGCCTTCAGCGGTGACGACCGCGCCGTCCCCTTCACCGCCGAGGAGGTCTACCCCGACGAGCTGTTCGGGGAGGACACCGAGGACACCTGTATTCTGGCGGTCCCCGACGGCTACTTCAAGGGGGGAGAGGCCCCCGACACCGTGACCGTCATCCATCCCACCGAGACCGCCAAGGAGCTGTTCTCGTCGGATAAGAACGAACTGGATCACGAGGAATACTTCATCAATCAGACCTACCGCGGCACGGGAATCTATCTGGGCACCGAAAAGGAATATCTGACCGATCCCAACGCCGCTCCCCTTCTGGAGGAACAGGCAAAGAAGGCCCTGTCCGGGTACTACGAGGGCGGTGACGTCACCCTGACCCGCAAGGAGTATCGGGTGGTCTCGGTCATTCCCATGCCCAAGGGGAGCAAGCCTTTCGTCATTCTTCCCCGCACCGACGAGGTCAACTACAACCGACTTCTCAACGACCTGTGCGCCCTTCGTCTGGGGGATCTATCCGACGATGCCCCCGCCTTGAAGTCTGTCGTGCATGAGGCATACGTCCTCTCCACCTCGGTCTCCTTCCGCAATTTCACCTTTGGCACCCACCTATATCTGGGCACGTCACTCCCCGGGGATTTCCCCTCGGCCATGGAGGCGGCGGGGGTTCCCCTACAGCTGCCCGTGCCCACCTTTGCCCACAGCCGTGTGACCGCCCGCGGTAGCTTCTCGATAGGAGATACCAATTACCTGCTGGCAGAGCCCTTTTCGGATTTTGTTCCCAACGTATACCCCCAGATCGACGCCGATCAGTATCCCCGCCTGGTCACGGGCGTGGGCAGCTTCTACAACGTGGGGGACACGGTGACGAACAGCGTTTTATCAGCCGAGGAGAAGGATTTTTACGCCCTGTTCCACGAGAACGATATCGGCGGTTTGAAGGCCGAGAGCATTCCCATGGCGGGGTACTACGCCGTGAGTGATTGGGTGATCTCCCCCGCCTCGGAGGCCGATACCCAAGAAAAGCCTCCCCGCGGCTCCTGCGTGGTGGCGGTTCACTCCCCCGAGAAGAGTCCCTTCCGCGCGGGGGATACGGTTTCGGTGGCGGTACGGCAGGACACCTCGGCTTTTGCCAACGACCCCGAGCTCATGGGGCTGACGGGGGACCGACTCCTGGCCTACCTACAGGAGCGGCTGATCTACGAGTACGTAACCGTAGAGATAGCCGCCGTGGTGCAGGGCGAGCGGGAGACGGTCATCCTGTCCGATGAGGATCTTGGCTTGATCCTCGGTCAGGACGGCATCTACCGCAAGCTGGAGATATTCCCCTACCCCACCGTGACCATGGAGGACTATCTGGATCTCCACGCCGCCGCCAAAGCCTTGAGCAAGGCCCCCGCGGGGGAGGTGACCATGCTTTACGATGAAAGCTTCATCACGGGCACCGCCGAGGGGATGGAGCCTTGGGTGCTCATGCGCTCTGTGGGGATTGCGGCTCTGCTCCTGCTTCCCCTTCTGCTCACGTCCTCCCAGTTCCTCTTTTACGGCAAGCGGGAGGAGGAATACGCCATCCTCTACGCCATCGGCAAGACCCCGCGGGAGCGGAAGACCGTATTCGCCGCCGAGGTCTGCCTGTTCTTTATCACCGTCACCCTGGCCGCCGCTCTGGCCTGTCCCGTTGGCTACGGGCTGGTGCTCACGGTGGCGGATATACTGGGGCTTCCCCTGCCCATGAGGGGGTTCAGTCCCCTTCTGTACGGCGGGATACTCGGAGCCGCCGCCCTATCCTCGGCGTTGGTGGGGATCCTTGCCCACACCCGTCTGAGGTCATCCATCCAAGATAGGAGGTCCCGTTCATGAAGGTTCTGGAATGTGAAGCCATCATCAAGCAGTACCGTCTCTACGATCATGTGGTGACGGCGGTCAACCGTGCGTCTCTGACCGTGGAGGAGGGGGAGTTCATCGCCATCACGGGAGAATCGGGCTCGGGTAAGTCCACCTTTCTCCACATCGCGGCGGGGCTGGATGTCCCCGATTCGGGATCTGTCCGACTCCTTGGCAAGGACATCGTGAACATGAAGGCCGACGAGCTGTGCCGTTTTCGGGGCAAGCACACGGGGTTTGTGTTCCAGTCCCACCGTCTGGTTCCCTACCTCACCGCGCTGGAAAACATTCTTCTCCCCATATCCGCCTCGGGCGGGGATCAAGGGCGGGTGGAGCACAGGCTGGAGCTGCTCATCGACCGTCTTTCCCTGGGGGATCGGCTGAATCACCTGCCCCGTGAGCTTTCGGGCGGTCAGCAGCAGCGGGTGGCCATTGCCCGCGCCCTGATCCACTACCCCATGGTGCTGTTCGCCGACGAGCCCACGGGCAACCTCGACCGCAAGAACGCCGAGGACGTGACCAGCCTGTTGGTCAGTCTGCGGGACGAGCTGAAGCAGACCCTGGTCATCGTCACCCACGACGAGACCCTGGCCGACCGCGCCGATCGGGCGTACCGCATGGTGGACGGGGAGATGTACGTGAGGCGATGAGGCGAGGAGCGAGGTTTGGATACCCTTCAAATTGCAGTTTATCGGACAATTTGAACCAAGAGGAAACCTTTTGTGTGACCCTCATCCGTCGCCGCCGCAGGAGCTGGCGACACCTTCCCCTGAGGGGAAGGCAAGCACGAGGAAATGGGAGCTTTCCCTCATCACCAAAACTATGTTTTTCTTTTGGCTTCAACGAAAAGAACGGTTTCCGCATACCCTTGCCTTCCCCTAGGGGGAAGGTGCCGACCAACTCTGCGGCGGGAGGCGGATGAGGGTCACACTCCCCATTTCCGCTCGGTTCCGTCAGCCCGATAAACCCAAATTTGAAGCTCTCCCATAGCGCGATCCACCGATCGTTCCCTTCTCCACAATGAAAAGACCGCCCGCGAGACCTCGCGGGCGGTGATCTTTATTTAGGGGATCAGAGCTTCTTATACAGAGGCCCGTAAGTCTGGCAGGCTCTGTAATCCTGCCCCTCCTTGTCCATGCCGAAGGCGTTCCAGCAGGCGGGCCGGTAGATGTCCTCCTCGGGGACGTTGTGCATACAGACGGGGATGCGGAGCATGGAGCACATGGTGATGAGGTCGGCACCGATGTGGCCGTAGGAGATGGCACCGTGGTTGGCGCCCCAGTTCATCATGACCTCGTAGGCGGTCTTGAAGGGAGAACCCTCCTTGCCGTCACAGCGGGGTGCGAACCAGGTGCAGGGCCAGGTGGGGTTGGTGCGCTCCATGAGCTTGTCCGAGACCTCGTCGGGGAGTCTGACCGTCCAGCCCTCGGCGATCTGGAGGACGGGGCCCAGGCCCTTGACCAGGTTGAGGCGGATCATGGTGCAGGGCATCTCGGCTCTCGTGGTGTAGTGGCTGGAGAAGCCGCCGCCGCGGAAGTTGTCGAAGCCCGCCTCGCACCAGACGGTGGCCGCGGTCATCTTCTCGATGTCCTCCTCGGTGACCTCCCACCAACGCTTCATGACGGCGTTTCCGTTCTCGTCGGTGCACTCACCGCAGGCGTCCAGGCAGGCGGCACCCGAATTGAGCAGGTGAATGATACCGTCGGACTCGGCGGCCTTGCCCTCGAGCTTGTAGCCCGTGACACGCTCGGTGGCCTCTCCCGACCAGTAGGTACGGACGTCGGCGAAGATCTGGGCGCGGTGGGTCAGCAGGCGCATCATAAGCATACCCATGCCGTTGAGAATGTCGTTCTCGGTGGCGAGGGTGTAGGGCTCTCTTGCGCCCTGATAGTCAAAGGTGGAGGACAGGAGCGCCTCGGGGTAGTCGCAGTTGGGCCAGTGGTCGGTCCACTGTCTCTGGCCCTGGAAGCCGCCCGCGATGGCGTTGTGGCCCACCTTCTCCTCCACGAATGCGTCGGGGAGATTGGGGTTGCCCGCCATGAGGTCCTTGATGATGCAGTACATCTTGACGGTGAACTCCCACTGCTTCTCCTTTTCCTCGTCGGTGAACTTGATCTTGCGGTCCTCACCGAGGAACTGCACCGACTCGGGGTTATCGTCACGGCCCTCCTTGCAGTGGGCTTTCGTCCAAGCCAGAGCCTTCTGATACTCCTCCTCGTTGTAGATGCCCTCCTCCATGCGGCGGAGGATCTCCACCTCGTCCACGGACTCCACCCGCATACCGAAGTACTCCTCCATCATATCCTGATCCATGATGGAGCCGGCGATACCCATGCACTGGGAGCCGATCTGGAGGTAGGACTTACCCTTCATGGTGGCCACGGCCAGGGCGGCGCGGCCGAAGCGGAGGAGCTTTTCCTTGACGTCGGCGGGGATATCGGTGATCTGATCCAGATCCTGGACCTCGTGGCCGTAGATGCCGAAGGCGGGGAGACCCTTCTGGGCGTGGCCCGCGAGAACAGCGGCGAGATAGACAGCACCCGGACGCTCGGTGCCGTTGAAGCCCCAGACGCCCTTGATGGTGTGGGGATCCATGTCCATGGTCTCGGAGCCGTAGCACCAGCAGGGGGTGACAGACAGGGTGATGGAGACGCCCTCGCGGCGGAACTTATCGGCGCAGGCGGCGGTCTCGGGGACGCGGCCGATGCAGGTGTCGGCCATGACTACCTTGACGGGCTCGCCGTTGGAGTAGTAGAGATTCTCCTCAAAGAGCTTCTTGGCGGCCTCGGCCATAGCCCAGACCTGGGGCTCCAGGGACTCGCGGAGCTGCATGGGGCCGCGGCGGCCGTCCACGATGGGGCGGATGCCGATGACGGGGTACTGACCGATATAACGGTTGTTTGCCATATGTGATTACCTCCGAAAATAAATACTGATTCAGATCACGCCCTTTTGGAGCATGATGTTGGCGTAGATGGCGCTTTCGCCCGTGGCGATGATGCAGTAGCACTTCCTGGCCTCGTCGTAGAAGTCGAAGCGGTCGATGTTGCCCATGGCGGCCTTGCCGCGGGGGTCGTGCCGCTCGATGATGGCGGCGTACTCCTCCCAGATGGGGGTCTCCACCCGTCCCACGTCGCGTTCCATGAGCCGCATGAGGGTGGCGGGCCGGTCCACGTAGGCGTCCAGGGGGAAGAGGGTCAGGATGGCGTCCAGGATCTCGGGAACGCCGTGGCCGTCCATGCGGATGACGATAGCGTCCTTACCCATGGAGGCCGAGGGGAAATTGCCGTCGGCGATGCAGAGACGGTCGCCGTGGCCCATCTCGCAGAGGACTTTGAGCAGCTCGGGGGGGAGAATTTTGGGGATACCTTTCAGCATGGCGCACCTCTTTGGATCGGGTTTGGGGTTCAAATTTAGGTTTATCGGTGGGTCAGGAACAGAACCGAACCCTTCCCCTCATCCACCGCTTCGCGGTCCCCCTTCCCCCAAGGGAAGGCTTACGTCAATGCCCCGCTTTCTCTGTAACAATTCAAAAAAACATCGTCTGATAAGAAAATAGTGCGGTTTCCTCAATGAGCCTTCCCTTGGGGGAAGGTGGCACCCGCAAACGGCGGGTGACGGATGAGGGGAAGGGGGCGGTTCTCATCTTGTTATACCGAAAAACTGCAATTTGAACACTCGAATCATATTTCATCCTACATTATAGCACAGCCGCAAACAGATTGCAAGGGGATACCGCAATTTTTCTTTCCGTTTTGCACAAATTTTCCTCTGTTTCCCTCCAAAATATGGTGAATTCCCTTGACATTCTTCCCTCTTTCCTTTATAATAAGAGTAGCGCGACGCGCTGTATTTTCCCGCCTTCTATGGAGGAAAGGAGTCTGTATGATCTACGACAAGAACCGAAAATCCCCCGCTCTGGACAGAGCGCTGTTCAAGAACCCCACCGCTGAGTACCGCGGCACCCCCTTCTGGGCATGGAACTGTGACCTGCAGAAGGACGAGCTGTGCCGTCAGATCGACGTATTCAAGGAGATGGGCCTGGGCGGCTTCCATATGCATTGCCGCGACGGTATGTCCACCACCTACCTATCCGACGGCTTCATGGGTCTGGTCAAGGCCTGCACCGACCACGCCAAGGAGAACGAGATGCTGGCCTGGCTTTACGACGAGGACAAGTGGCCCTCGGGCTTCGGCGGCGGCTACGTCACCAAGGAGGACACGTTCCGCCAGAGATACATCACCTTTACCTGTGACGCAAACTACAAGGTCCGTGACAACGCCCTCCTCATTGCCCGCTTCGACGTGGTGCTGGGGGAGGACAAGTGCCTGAAGTCTTACCGCAAGGTGGCCGAGGGGGATGCCGTGGAGGGTACCCTTTGGACGGTCTGGCGGGAGATCTCCGGCAACAGCCCTTGGTACAACAACCAGTCCTATGTGGACACCCTGAACAAGAAGGCCATCGACCGCTTCATTGAGGTGACCCACGAGCGCTACTTCGACACCGTGGGCGACGAGTTCGGCAAGACCGTCCCCGCCATCTTCACCGACGAGCCTCAGTTCATGCGGAAGGGTACTCTGGCCTTTGCCGACAGCAAGCAGAACGTCCATCTGCCCTGGACTGACGACTTCGAGGACACCTTCAAGGCTACCTACGGGGAGTCTCTGGTGGACCATCTGCCCGAGCTTCTGTGGGATCTGCCGAACGGTGAGATCTCCCTGACCCGCTACCACTACCACGACCACATCTCCGAGCGGTTCGCCGAGGCCTTCGCCGACAACTGCGGCGACTGGTGCAAGGCCCACGGCATCGAGCTGACGGGCCACATGATGGAGGAGCCTACCCTCCACTCCCAGACCGCCGCCATCGGTGACTGTATGCGCTCCTACCGCGGCTTCGGCATCCCCGGCATTGATATGCTCTGCGCCCGCTTTGAGTTCACCACCGCCAAGCAGTGCCAGTCGGCTGTCCATCAGTACGGCCGTCCCGGCATGATGAGCGAGCTGTACGGCGTCACGGGCTGGGACTTCGACTTCCGAGGCCACAAGCTCCATGGCGACTGGCAGGCCGCTCTGGGCGTTACCGTCCGCGTTCAGCACCTGTCCTGGGTGTCCATGAAGGGTACCGCCAAGCGGGACTACCCCGCCTCCATCTCCTACCAGTCCCCCTGGTACAAGGAGTATTCCTACGTGGAGGATCACTTCGGCCGCGTGAACACCGCGCTGACCCGCGGTAAGCCTCTGGTCAAGGTGGCGGTCATGCATCCCGTGGAGAGCTACTGGCTCCATTGGGGTCCCAACGAGCAGACCGCGCTCATCCGCGACAAGCTGGACGGCAACTTCCAGAACGTCACGGATTGGTTGCTTCGCGGTAACATTGACTTCGACTACATCTGCGAGTCCACCTTCCCTGTTCAGTGCCCCGTGGGCGGCGCGCCTCTGACCGTAGGTGAGATGGCCTACGACGTGGTGGTGGTCCCCGAGTGCGAGACCCTGCGCTCCACCACCCTGGACCGTCTGGAGGCATTCAGGGCCGCCGGCGGTAAGCTGGTGTTCATGGGTGACGCCCCCAAGTACGAGGACGCCAAGCCCTCGGCACGCGGTAAGGCCCTCTTTGACAAGTCCATCCAAATCGGCTTCAACCGCGGCGCTCTGCTGGACGCTCTGTACGAGGACCGCACCGTGGAGATCCGCAGCTTCAGCGGCGCCTACACGGGTAATCTCATCCATCAGGTCAGACGGGACACCGACGGTCTGTGGCTCTTCATCTCCCAGGCAAGCGAGCCCTACAACAAGGACGTGGCCCGTGAGCAGGGTATCCACATCTATGTGAAGGGCAAGTACAAGGCCGAGCTGTGGGACACCATTACGGGTGAGGTCAAGCCCATCCGCTACAGCAACAAGGGCGGAAAGACCCACATCATCATGAGCCTGTTCGACTACGATTCGGCTCTCCTCTACCTCCGCGACACCGAGGAGGACAGCAGCTACGAGCCTGTGGCCGCTCCTGCTCCCACCCCCATCGGCATCAAGCGCATGACCGACGGCTACGCCGCCTGGGCCGAGGCCGACGCCACCGCTCCCGTGGCCGAGATCCCCATGACGGTGCCCTACACCCTGTCCGAGCCCAACGTCCTGCTCCTGGATATGGCACGCTACGCTCTGGACGGTGAGGATCTGCATCCCACCGAGGAGATCCTCCGCATCGATGCGGCCGTCCGCCGCCGTCTGGGCTTCCCCGCGGGCAAGGCACAGCCTTGGGTCATGGAGGACAAGCCCGCCGAGCATACCGTGACTCTGGAGTTCACGGTGTACAGCGACATCGACTACGAAAAGCCCTACATCGCGCTGGAGGATGCCGACATTGCCACCATAAAGTGGAACGGCGAGGCCATCACCGCAAAGCCCGAGGGATACTATGTGGATCTCTCCATCCAGAAGGTGGCTCTGCCTCCTCTCCGCAAGGGTATCAACACCCTGACCGTCACCATTCCCTTCGCGGTGCGCTCCAACTGCGAGGCCATGTACCTGCTGGGTAACTTCGGTGTCCGCGTGGCGGGTCGCCGTCTCACCGTGACGGATCTGCCCGAGACCGTGGGCTTCTCGGATCTGACCTACCAGGGACTTCCCTTCTACGGCGGCGCCATCTCCTACCGCATCCCCGTGGACGCGCCCGCCGACTGGTCGGCGCTGGTACAGGTGCCTCACTACACCGCCGCCGTCAACACGGTGGAGCTGGACGGCGAGAAGCGGGCTGTCATCGCCTACCCGCCCTATCTGGCCGATGTCGGCGTGATCCCCGCGGGCAAGCATGAGCTGACCGTTACCACCTACATCACCCGCCGCAACTGCTTCGGTGACGTCCACGACGCCGACGAGAAGTTGGCTTGGCAGGGTCCCTCGGCCTGGGTCACGGGCGGTTCGTCCTGGACCTATGAGTACCGACTGCGGAGAACGGGTGTGCTGACGACGCCCATCATCCTCAAGAAGAACTGATATTGCCCCCAATACAAAGAACCACCGCCGAGGCGGTGGTTCTTTGCGTTCGCAGCGGCAAGTTTGCGCCAATTCACACGAACATTCAACGCTATTCCGGTCGACAAATTGGAATTTGGAAATACAATTATCTTAACTTTTTAGCATAGAGGTGGTCGGTATCGCCGCTATAATTTATGATATCCTTTATGTAGCTATATCCATACTTTTCATACAAACCCATATGCTCCGATGGAATATATGTACGATCAAAGCCAATACTTTTTGCATAATCATTTGCAAAATCAATGAGCTTTTTACTAATTCTATGACCGCGGTATTCTTCTGAAACAAACAGCGTTGATACCCATGGATATATATCAGGCAACGGATAATAATCCGACTTCATAATGGTTACAATTCCTACAATGCTTCCGTTTGCCATTGCTACAAATGGAGTTTCCCATTCTTCGAACTCCCAATTTTTGATAACGCGAACCGTATGCTCTTTTACCTCATTCCAAGAGAAATTTTTAACAAATTCGAGCAATGCTACCGCTGTTTCTGTATCTTTTTCAACCTTTTTGATTGTTATGATTAAATAGTTCTCTGTCATCACAATCACCTCGTCAAATTCAAGTTTATCGATTAGTTGTATTATACCATAAAAACGGCCAAAAGTAAATAGGACGGCGTTTTTTTTCAAATTGAACTGCCCTGCGAAGAAACAAAAAGCCCTGCTGGAGCAGAGCTTTTTGCATATAAGATCTATAACGAAAGAACCACCGCCAAAGCGGTGGCTCTTTCTGAATTCGACCAAAGGGAGAATTCGATTATCTCTTGAATTTTTAAGAACGCCGTTTGATACCGTGAATATCGTGAATATCGTGAGTATCGTCGCATAAAGTGTTGCACCAAATTTGCACCAAAATCACACCAACGCTTAACGCCTATTCAGCTCGACAAATTGGAATTTGTCAGTATTACAACTGCTTTATCTCATTTGCAATCATAGCCACAGCTTTTGCGTTTGTATCAATTTTAATGGTATCCAATGCTTGATACATCGGTATTCTTGCTATGCTTCTCTCAATTACATCTTCAGAGCGAATACCTCTTTTTACATCCATTGATAATCTTTCACACAGAGTCTTTTCATCCGCT
>JAFULU010000366.1 GCA_017483125.1 Clostridia bacterium | reverse complement strand
TTCTCCTTACCAAAGCCTCAATCGAACAGCCCTCTCCGCTAGGGGCGCACCACGTCGGGGTCGAGGGGATCGTAGTAGAGAGTGTAAATGTCCCCCACCGCGTCGCGGGAGCAGGAGACCGACAGCTCCACCGTGTGGGTCACGCCTCCCGCCTCAAACTCCACGATGGGATAGCGGTGGGAGTGCTTGCCCGACTTGCGGCGCACCGTGTCCACGCAGAAGCCCGTGGTGCGCCTGGTACAGCGGATCTTCAGCTCCTTGCTCTTGAAGACCTCGCTCAGAATGATCATGGGGATCATGAGGAAGAAAAGAGCCATCATGGACGGGGACTGGGTGGTGATGACACCGAAGAACATGACGCCCATGAACACGAAGGTCAACACCTTGCAGATCTTGGAGGCCTTACCGAAGTTCGCCGCCCTGATCCGCTCGGGGGAGTTGGGGTCGGGCATGGAGGTATCCTCCCGGGGCTCGGGCTTGGGGGGATTGGCGGAAAAGGCCTCGGGATTCTGATACCAGGGCTTCTCGGTAGGCTCTTCCTTGTAGTCGGGCTTCACCGTGTAGCTCTCCTCGGTGTAGTCGGCCTTCTCGGCGTAGCTCTCCTCGCTGTAGTCAGGCTTTTCGGTGATCGGCTCCTCTACCTCCCGCTCAATGGGATTGCCGAAGGGATCGAAGGTCACGTTATCGGGGATCACTTCCCCCACCGCCAGCCCCGAGTGGGGCAGGTAGAACACGCGGTAACGGTGGAGAGGGGAGATGTGACCCATATGGAACAGATGGACCTCGCGGGTCAGCTCGTCCTCAAAGAGCACGTATGCGCCCCGCCCCGATTCGGTGTTTTTGCGGTGGGTGCCTGCCTTGATGCGCCCCACGGCCTCGCTGAGGTCACCGTCACGGAGCGCCCCCGCGTCGCGGAGCAGACTTATGGCGGGGATCAGAGGACGGCCTGCCACAAAGCCCAGGACCAGGGGGTAGAACAGAAGGAGCAGACCGTCGATCAGCCCCGACTTCATAAACAGCACGTACAGGGCCAGCAGACCCATCATAAAGGCAGGCAGGATGAACGCGCCCTTCTTGCCCTTCCTGTACAGAGTTCTTTCAATGATGTATTCCACCGCCGCCAGCGCCAGACCGACCCACGCGGCGACCACCCAATGGAGGGCTTGTCCGTTGTTGATCATATTGCCGACGACCAGAAAGGCCGTAGCGGCCACCGACAGGGCGGCGATACCGATGTAGCTCCACAGGGTCCTGTTGTAGAGCCTGCGGAGGGATCGTACTTGGCTTTCGGAATGCATAGTCATGTCCTTTCTCGGGTAAAAATCACAGCGGGATACAGCTCAAAAGGAGAACGGTCAGAAACAGCTCTCCGATCCCCCAAACGATCCCGCCCACGATGGCGAACGCGATCCCGCCCTTTGGCAGCTCCTGGGTGGCCTCGTGAGGATCGTCGGGGTTGAAGTAGACCCAGATCTCCTCCCCGAGTTTGTAGCCCTGCCGTCCCACATTGCCCTCCACGCGGTAGGACTCCCCGCCGATCACATAGGAGATCACGGGAAGGACCCCCACCTTGGGATGGCGAACGGTGCCGATCACCTGCCCCGCCACGTACTTGGTACAGCGGGCGCGCTTGGTGCGCATGACGATGTAGGAGGAGAGAAAGATCTGCCCGAAGCCC
>JAFULU010000365.1 GCA_017483125.1 Clostridia bacterium | reverse complement strand
TGTACTGCACAGCCGCGCGGATGATGTTGCGGGGGTACTGGGGCAGGGGGCGGTTCTCGGGGGTGTCGATGATCATGGCGTTGCCCGTCATGGACAGGGTGGGGATGGAACAGAAGGGGTCGATCACGGCGGTGTCGGGGTCGGGAATGAAGACCATGTCGCTCTTCTCCACCACGGCGTACCCGTAGTTGGAGGCGTCAAAGCCGATGCCGCTTCTCATGGTGTCCTCGGAAAAGTTCTCGGCGGGAATGGTGACGTGACGGTACTGGCCGTTGATGTCCACCATTTTGAAGTCCACCATCTTGATGTTCTGCTCTCGGATGAGGTCAAGGATGTCCTGCACACTCTTTGCCATTGTTTTGTTCCCCTTTCATGCTGAAGGATTCTCACGGGTGGAAGATTTTTCCGCGAGATGAAAAAATTTCTACGGATACATTATAGCACAACCGCGACTGAAAATCAATATTTTTTACAAAAAAAACGGCAAAGCCGCCGTTATTTGTTTATCCTTCTCCGCCGGGAAAGGCACGAATATTTAATAGGATTAAATTTCCCTCTTCCATACTCTTTTTTCGAGGAAATATGCTATAATGCAGGTGTTGAAATCGGGTTTCGGGAGGTACCTATATGACACCCTTTGACCATGCGATCTCATGGCTACAGGCCGACATGGAGACCCCTGCCTCCTACGGTCTTTTCCACATCGTCGCTTGTATACTCACCCTTCTGGCCGCGGCTTTTCTGGTGTGGCGGTTCCGCGACGCCGACGACAAGACCGCTCGGCGTATTCTCTTCGGGGCTTGGGTGGTGCTCGTGGCCCTGGAGGTCTACAAGCAGCTGGTTTTCTCCATGGACGTGACCGACGGGATCGCTGATTGGAGCTACAAGTGGTACGCCTTCCCCTTCCAGTTCTGCTCTTCTCCCCTGTACGTCCTTCCCTTCGCCGTCTTCCCGCGGAGCGAGCGGATTCGAAACGCCGTCATGGCCTTTCTCGCCACCTTCTCCCTCTTCGGAGGCTTGGCGGTCATGGCTTACCCCGGTGACGTCTTCATCAGCATGATTGGCATCAACATCCAGACCATGGTCCACCACGGCTCCCAGATTGTTCTGGGCGTGTTTGCGGTGGCTCTGTACCGCAAAAGGCTGTCGTGGCGGTTCTTCCTTGGGGGATTGGTTCCCTTCTGTGTCCTCTCCGCCGTGGCCATGGGGCTGAATCTGGCGGTGCCCGCTATGCTGAACGCCCACGGGATCACGGATTTCACCTTCAATATGTTCTTCATCAGCCACCGCTTCCCCTGCACCCTGCCCGTCCTGTCGGGGATCTATCCCGTGGTGCCCTATCCCGTGTTCCTGCTCCTTTACCTTGTGGGCTTTGCCGCCGTGGCCGCCATCATCTTCGCCGCTGAAAAGGGAATCGTTGCCCTGACCCAAAGACGCCGAGCCGACAGGTAAATCGCTTCCCATACAGCTACCGAAAGAGAGTCCGTGCGGGCTCTCTTTTCCTTTTGAATTTAATACTATTAAGTTTTGCCGCAAATGGTTCTCAAGGAGGAAATATATGGTATAATGGTCGTATCGTAAGCTGTCGGATTTTGCCGTTTTCCCCGTCTGACAAGTTCCAAGGAGGTCTCGTATGCCACGGAGCAAGCCCCTCATAGCCTCGGCGGTCACTCTGTTCTTCGCGGCGGAGACCGCCCTCGGTATCCTGTTCCAGACGGGACACGGAAGCGGTGCGGTCCTGCGCTACGCCACCGTCCTGCTGGCTTGCCTCTTCTGCGGGTTGTTTGCGGAGCGGTCGTGGGCGTACCTGCTGACCCAGCTGGCCCTGCTTCTGACGGCCTGCGCCGATTGGTTTCTGGTGCTTCCCTCCCCGCCGAACCAGTTTCCGGGCATGGTCTTCTTCTCCCTGGCACAGCTTGCCTACGGGGCGAGACTCCACCTTGCCGAGCCATCCCCCCGCCGCCGCCGCGTTCAGCTGTGGGCACGGGTCCTGCTGTCCGCCGCCGCCCTGACCGCTACTGTCTTGGCCTTGGGCAAGGGTACCGACGCGGTGGCCCTGGTCTCCATGCTCTACTACGCGAATCTGATCCTGAATCTGATCCTCGCGTGGACACAGCTGCCCAAGCAGGTCATCATGGCGGTGGGACTGACCCTGTTCCTCCTCTGTGACACCCTCATCGGTCTGGCCTTTCTGGACGGGTACATTCCCATCGGCGAGGAGTCCGTTATCTACCGCATCATCCATCCCGGCTTTGACCTGGCGTGGGCCTTCTACCTGCCCTCCCAGATGCTTTTAGCGGTCAGTCTCCTGCCCGTGAGAAGAAGGACCGATCCGCCCCATCCCCCACGCAACCCAGCTTGAAAGGAGCGTTTCCATGAAAGAATTTCTCGGCATCGGCGGCTACACCCGTGAGCCCGAGGGGTATCTCTCCCCCCAGCACCTGATCTTCATCTCCTGCCTGATCCTTGCCATGTTCGCACTGGCCATCGTTTTGGGTCTGCGCAACCGCCACAGGAGCGAGGCGGAGAAGAACCGCGTCCTCATGATCACCGCCATCCTCATGGACGCCGTGGAAATCTTCAAGATCGCGGTCATGCTGTATCGGAGCGACGATCCCACCTCCTGGCAGAACCACCTCCCCCTGTTCCTGTGCAGTATCCAGCTCATCACTATCCCCCTGGCCGCCTTTACCAAGGGAAGACTGCGGGAGGCTTCCTTGGATTTCGTCCTCATTTTCGGTCTGCTGGGTGCCATTCTGGGTACCGTGGGCGCGGGGCAAAACTACAACGCCTACCCCGTTCTGTCCCTGGACAACGTGGCCTCGGGTGTGACCCACTGCATCTCGGGCTTCGCCTCCCTGTACATCGGGCTCTCGGGTCTGGCCAGCATGAAAAAGCGGAACGTCTGGATCGCCTTTGCCATACTGGGTGCCTTCTGTGTCCCCGCCTACCTCTGCAACATCACCATGGACACCAACTATATGTTTCTCATGCAGGGCGACGGCACACCCTACGACATCCTATACAACCTGCTGGGCGGCAGTCCCGTGCTCTACCCCATCGCCGTGGTGGTGCTGTTCTTACTCTACATAGCCGCCTTTTACGGAGTCTTCTTCCTCATCCGCGGCAGACGGGCGGCCAAGGCCTCGGCAACCGAATCACTCCGCTGTCAAGCCTGAATGGAACCGATCAAAAGCCGAAAAAAGCAGAAAAATTCCAAACTTTTTTTGAAAAACCCCTTGACAATCTCCCCCGTTTGTGCTATAATATCACCTGTTCCGCGCGGGCATGGCGGAATTGGCAGACGCGCTAGATTCAGGTTCTAGTCGGGGCAACTCGGTGGAGGTTCAAGTCCTCTTGCCCGCACCATTCAGAGTCTAAGTTGAACCATTACGGTGGTTTGGCTTAGACTCTTTTTTGCGCTCTGCGCATCTCATACAAACATCTCAATCCGCATACTCACTGCCTCCGGCATCCCCTTGTGGTACGTAGCATATCGCACCTCCGCGTGTCGAATACAAAAAGGACGACCCCGATCATCCGTATCGGGGCCGTTTTTCAATGGCGTATTCAACTGTATTTCTATGCGGTCGTTGTAGAGCACGATCTGATGGACAAGCAGATTGACCATCAGCTCAGCCTCCTGCTTCAAGGCTTCAGCGTAGAACTCACGGATCACGTTCTCGGGGACCTTGGTAATCTCCTTGCTTTCCTCGATCAGAATATCCCGCTCCAGCACGGCCTGCTGCTTTTCCAGCTCATGCAAGCGTTTGTTGGTGGTAGCGGACATGATACCCTGCTCCAAGGCCATGACAAGGTTTTCCAGAGCTTTGTCCACTTTGGCCTTCTCGCGCTTCAGAGTGGCAAGCTTCGCGTTTGCTACGATCTGGCGATCCTGCTGTTTCAGAAGCTCGGCGACCATGTCATCCATGATCGGCTTCTTGGAAAGCTCATCCACGATGGCGTTAACGATCTGTTCCTCCAACACGTCCTTGCGAACCATTTTCAATTCGCAATCGGTACGGTATCGCTTAATTCCGTGGCAACGATAATAGCGGATGACCTCACCGTTTCGCGCTGTACCGCTTTCTGCGCTAACAGGACTGCCACAATAGCCGCAGATCATTTTGTTGCGGAACAGATAGACGGTCTTCACGCTCCTCTTACCGTAACGGTTGCTTTCGACTCTTTTACGTACCGCTTCGAAAAGTGGTTGAGGTACGATTCGCGGGTACATATTGTCGATAATTTCATCACCCTTACTGTACGAGCCGGAATACTTCACGTTTCGCAGAATGCCGTACACCATGTTCGGAAGGAAAGGCTTACCCTTATGGAGGATGCCTCGCCCCGTCAGATTGGATATGATGGTACTAACGTAAACGCCCATGGAGTATTGCTCGAACATATAGCGTACGACAGCGGCCGCTTCTTCATCAACAACGAGCTTGCGACCTTCCAGTTTGTACCCGTATGGAATCCATCCGCCTTGATAGTGGCCTTTACGTCTCGTCTCATACATACCCCGCTTGACCTTCTGTGATAGCTCGGCGGAATAGTACTGGTTCATACCTTCAAGAAGACTTTCCAAGATAATCCCCTCTGGCGAGTCGGGAATGTTCTCCATAGCGGATACCACCTTCACACCGTTCATTTTCAAAGTATGCTTATGGATGGTGGTTTCGTATTTGTCACGGGAGAATCGATCCAGTTTGTAGACCAAAACGTAATTCCATTGCTTTTTTGCACTGTCTTTCAGCATCCGTTGGAAATCAGGGCGTAGATCGTTCGTGCCGGTCATGGCTCGGTCGATGTAGGTATCCACGATCAGGATACCGTTTCGCTCTGCGTAATCGTTGCATATGCGAAGTTGACCTTCGATTGACTGCTCGGACTGGCTATCACTTGAGTAACGTGCGTAGATAACTGCTGTTTTCATTCTCTTTTTCCTTTCTGATTTGTCTTTAGATTTGTCTTTCGACGGGAGCGGCCCAAACGGAACCGCCCAAAGAGGTCAAGGGAAACAGGCGAAAATATTGCATGAGTGTCGATCAATTCCTACTTTTCAGCGATATTTTCGCCCCCTTGACCTCGACGGCGGTTTCGTTTACGCTCCACCAAGGCGAAAGACAAATTCATTCTTAGTAGCACAAAAACAGGATAGCATACTGGAGTTTGAATGTCAACTGACGGGTCTACATGGTTTTGATTAACTACTGAACAAATCTCACTCGGAAACTGACGGGCATGAAGCGAGGGCTGACAATTCCACACGGCGGCACTCCAACAAACGGCTAAAAACGAAATCTATCCAAAAAGCCGCCGAGCGTGATCGCGGATGTACGCCCAAGCGGCTCAGCGGGCGACTCCGGGACCGCTCGGCTTTGGATTTTTCTTTTTCGTTTGTTTGCGGTGCGGGCGTGTGCTTGTC
>JAFULU010000034.1 GCA_017483125.1 Clostridia bacterium | reverse complement strand
TGTTCATGGTGGTCACCACGGCGTTATTGAGGGCGCGGGCGATCTTTGCGTTGCGCTCTCCGTCGGCCATGGAGTAGTAGACCTCCGAGCCGCGGACGGCGTGGTAAGCCTCGGGCGAGGAGGCCGCGCCGGGGGCGGTGGAGTGGATGGACAAGAAAAGAACGGCGTGGTTGTCCCCCGCCAGCTTGCCCCGCTCCTCCAGGGAGGGGTCGTCCTCAATGCTGTTGCGGGTGAGCAGAACCGTAAAGCCCCGCGCCACCAGCTCGGCCTTGAGCTTTGCGGCCAGCTTGAAGTTCTGGGTGCCCTCGTAGGTGTTCTCCAGCAGGGGATAGCGGTTCCCAAACTGACCGTGTCCCGCGTCCAATACGATGATTCCTCTTGACATAACTGCCTCCTTGGGGTATAATATACGTATATTATACAGAATCCTGCGGGAATTGTCAAGACGGTTTTGCCGAGAATTCCCGATTCCGCGAAAGGAGCCGCCTATGCCCTACCTGCACACCCCCATAGAAGCCTTGTCGGGCGTAGGCCCCACCCGTAAGGCCGCCTACAACAAAATGGGGGTCTACACCGTGGAGGATCTCCTCTACCACTTCCCCCGCGCCTACGAGCACCGAGGGGATATCCGCGCCCTGGCGGATTCCCGTGACGAGGCCTACCGAGGCACCAAGGCCCGCATGGCCACTCTCTTGACGGTCTCCACCGAACCCCGTGTCAGCCGTGTCAAGGGGCGAATGACGGTGCTGAAGTTCCGCGCCTTCGACGAGAGCGGCACCTGCGACATCACCTTCTTCAATCAGGAATTCCTCCGCAATACCTTCTCGGTGGGCGGTGTCTTCCGCTTCTACGGACGGGTGGAGGCGGCGGGGAAGGACCGCTACACCATGACTGCCCCCGCCTTCGAGCCCTTCGTGGAGAGCCGCCCTCTGCCCCCTCTGTACGCCGTCTACCCCCTCACCGAGGGCATCTCCAACAAGATGATCTCGGAGCACATCCGCCAGAGCCTGGCCGCTACCAGCCTGGTGGAGGATCCCCTCCCCGAATCCATCCGCGCCGCCGAGGGGCTGTGTACCCTGGGCTACGCCCTCCGCGAGATCCACGCCCCCGCCGACTTTCAAAGCCTCCACACCGCCAAGAGACGGTTGGCCTTCGACGAATTCTTCCGCTTTGCCCTCGGGTTGGGTACGGCGGGACGCACCGCCAGAGTCAAGGGCGCGCCTATCTGTAGGGTCAGCGAGGCCACCATAAAAGAGTTCCTAAATGCCCTCCCCTACGCCCTCACGGGCGCCCAGAGCCGCGCTCTCGCCGATCTTCGCCATGATCTGGCCTCGGACACCGCCATGAACCGCATGATCGTGGGTGACGTGGGTTGCGGTAAGACGGTCTGCGCCGCCGCCGCCATGTACATCGCCGTTAAGGCGGGGAGACAGGCCGCCCTCATGGCTCCCACCTCCATTCTGGCCACCCAGCACGCCGCCGATCTGCTCCCCCTCTTTGAGAAGCTGGGCATTCGCGGCGCCCTCCTAACGGGTCACACCCCCGCCGCCCAGAAGAGAAAGATCTACACCGCCCTGGCCGCCGAGGATCCCGCCAAGCGGCTGGACGTGGTCATCGGTACCCAAGCCCTCCTGTCCGAGGGGGTCACCTTCGCCGCACCGGGTCTGGTGGTCACCGACGAACAGCACCGCTTCGGCGTGAATCAGCGGGCGACCCTGTCGGAAAAGAACGCCAACGCCCACCTGTTGG
>JAFULU010000364.1 GCA_017483125.1 Clostridia bacterium | reverse complement strand
GCCGTGGTCGCCGCCAATATGCTGGGCAAGATCAAGACCGTCATGCAGATTATCTTCATCAGCACCGTCTTCATCGAGCCTGCCCTCTACGCCATTCCCGCCCTGGGCGATCTTCTCCCCGCCTGGTGGATTGTCAACGTCCCCCTGTCCTACCTGACGGGCGGACTGACCCTGCTCTTCACGGTCTGGTCGGGCGTCAACTACTTCATCGGCATGTGGAAGTATCTGGACCCCGAAAAGTGATTCCCCTTCCATAATGAAACCCCGCCTCGGTCTGATCCGCGGCGGGGTTGATTTTTCGGCTCAGGTTCGGTCGCGCTTGAGAAGATGGAGTCTCTTTTCACTGGACAGACCGCGCACATTGACGTAGGAGTAGTTCTGGGCAAGCATCAGATACTTGCGGCCCAGCTCACGGCGGGTGTACTGGAACTTCATGGGACCCATGGACATACGCATATGCTTGGCGAAGACCTTGACCGAAATGTCGGTCTTACCAATGATGGAGGGGCAGGTGAAGGACCACTTCCACAGCAGGCGGTTGAACCAGCCTGCGCGCACCATGATGTAGCGAGGGGTATCGATGGGGGTATACATCTCGGCGACGGCCTTCTGGAACTCGATCTGCTCGGAATGGCTACAGTTATCCAGGTAGACCCGCAGAATCTTGGTATCCTTCATGGGCTCCATGACCAGCTCGGCTTCCTTGCTCACCAGGCCCAGCTACTTCATGGCCTTCATCAGCGCCTTGCACATAGCCCGTATG
This sequence comes from Clostridia bacterium, assembly GCA_017483125.1. Taxonomy (GTDB): domain Bacteria; phylum Bacillota; class Clostridia; order Oscillospirales; family CAG-272; genus CAMEON01. The sequence goes on along the minus strand of JAFULU010000364.1, from coordinate 1,296 downwards.
GAGGCCGTAGCGGCGAGATGGTTTATCAGGAGCGGCAGCATATAGACGATGAATACCACGCCCCAGATGATGGCGGAGATATCCAAGAGGAGCAGGATGGTAACGACCCAGGAAATATCGGGGGTCATGAGGAAGGCCAGGTAGGTGAAAAGGATCAGGGTCGGCAGCTGGGAAAGACCCACGATCAGGCAGGCGGTCGCCAGGATCAAAAGGAGGACGTTGGGAGCAGTCATGACAGGCACCTTGACCCGCTCGGGGATCCGTACCTCGGATATGGGACGGGTGTTTTCCCTCGTGGCTTCCTCCCAGATACCGTTCAGGCCGGAGCGGGTGTCGGTGTTGTCCAGCATGCTTCGGTTGATCTGCTTGAAGCCTTCCTCGTTGAAGGGGGGCTTGATGACGTTCAGCCGCTCGATACCGTTTTCCAGCTCACCGGTGGCGGTGTTGGGACCGATAAAGCACTCGAACTGATTGCAGAGCATGCGGTAATCCACCGACGTAATGTCGGACCCCTCGTCGGTCTGGCGGGAGGCGAGTCTCATTTCGGGGTACTGCTTCAAATCGTAGTTTCGCTCGATCGTGACCAGATGCCAAATGTGGGCGGTCTTGTCGGGATCCTGCTCATTGGCATGGATGACGCGTCCGCGTATGCGGAGAGCCTCGGTCAGCGCGCTGCCGCAGGCGGTCAGGAGGAGTGTATTGACAAAGGTGTCGTCCCAGCCGTCGCTCAGATCCGTCGCGGAGCCGATCAGCACGCGGATCCTTCCGCGGCGGAACAGATCGGTGACAGCCGTGACAGCGGCTGCCTGATCGGCGAAGATATAGAACGCAAGCTCCGAACGGGGAATCGGCTCGGTAGTGAAGGCGTGTCCCTGCTTCTTCAGAGCTTCCCCCGCACTGAGGGGGAGCACGGCGGTGTCGCGGCACAGACAGCCCACGTCGGCCAGGCAGGAATTCTCCAGGATAACCGAGAAAATGGAGGCCATGGTGACGTGATTCTTGATTTCGTCGGTACCGAACTGCCGGAACTCCTCCAGATCCGCAAAGTCCACCAGCACGACCTCGCGGAGATTGCGGCCCAGGGCGGCAGATTCGCGGGCAGTGATGTCGGCAATGCCGGCCAATTTTCCGGTCGAGGAGCGGATGGTACGGCGGATCTTTTCGGTTGTGACCAGCTGGATCCGATTGTGTTCCACCACGCGGTAACGGGCGAAGAGATTGAGGAGCTGATCCTTCTCGTGATCGTGGAGGATGGTCTGGCTTTCCTGGAGGAAATAGAAGGCCTCCTGGGCCAGG
>JAFULU010000363.1 GCA_017483125.1 Clostridia bacterium | reverse complement strand
CGGTGACCCGGGCAAATCGCGCGCGGATCTTGTCCTGCTGGGCGACCGTCTCGTAGATCTCCAACTCGTCGGTCTGGCGGTTGGCGCGGATGCGGGCCATGCTGTCCTCGGGGTCCATGTCCAGAAGGATGGCGCCGTCGGGCTTGCGGATGTGGGGGCAGTCCAGATTCATGCGGGCCACCCACTCACAGTTGTCCCCCTGCCCCTGGTAGGCCATGGAGGCGTAGTAGTAGCGGTCGGAGATGACGGTCTTGCCCTCGGCGAGCCACCCTTCGATCTCGGCGTTGTGGCCGATGCGGTCAATGAGGAAGAGGGCGGCCATGCGGGAGTTGTTCGCGGGCTCCTTACCCGACAGGGCGCGGCGGAGGGCCTGACCGTCGGGGGAGGTGGAGGGCTCACAGGTCAGCACCGTCTCCATGCCGAGGGCGTTCAGCCTCTCGCAGAGCAGGCGCATCTGGGTGGTCTTGCCCGTGCCGTCCATGCCGTCGAAGACGATGAACAGGGGCTGATGGTCTGTATGTAAAGCGGACATGATTGCCTCCGTTGATGTTTCATTATCCATAATTATATCCCATTTTTCGTCGGTTGTCAATGCGTTTCGCCAACTCGGATTTGATTTGTGGAGTTTTCACAAAGATGTCGAAAAGCTCTTGCAATTACGCCCGATCTGTGGTATAATACAATGATGGATAAAAGACAACGGAGGTCGATCATCTATGAAAAACCGTATTTGTTCCGAACGCAGAGAAAACAAAAGGACTTCTGCCCCGACTCGTGAAAAGCGCTGGGGTACCCTTGTGAAAAAAGGGATCCTGTCGGCTCTGGTGCTGGCTTTGACTCTGTCCGCGTTTGCCGCCTGCGACGGACCCGACGAGACCGAGACGGGAGCGGGAACGGGTTCTCCTGACGCGACCATTGGAGACGTGACGGGAACCGTTGACGGAGGGATCGGTGCCGATTTTGATTTTGGGCCAATGCTTGACCAAATTGACTTTGCAGATTTACTAACAAGCACCGAAGGACAAGAATTAGTTGATTCGTGGCATAACAAATTTTTGGATGATGCAGCAAATAGCCCGGAAATGACGATTTTTAATGGAGAATCTGGAAATTACTTTAGGTATCTTACAAGTGCGGTTGGCGAAAAAAGGCATAATATTATGCTTGAAATTAATACTGTCGATAACGATAGGTGGAGCTATGTGCTGATTTCAACAAAAGATGACTTTGCGGTGGTGGCAAGGGATTCAAAAAAACATAACGATTATATCGTTGGATTTATGGATGGCAAGGTGGTTGACCAAGCGGGCTACCTTACTTCAACAGATCGTACAATGATTAATGACATGATCATGGCTGAAGGTTACGATGCCACAATGAATCAAGTGCGCGATGAATTTTTCGGGCAGTTATTAGTGATGAGTACTATTATTGATGATAATGATTGTAATTTGGGGAATACTGGTAAAATCCTTAATATGTGGCATGAAGATGGATATTTAAATTCTGTTGAAGAAAGAGATTATATTATATATCAAATACAAGTCATGAATGCACATACTGGAGAGATTTACACAACCATGGATGCAACCTACGACATCCCGGATAATTACCTAGGCACAAAGCTCGGCAGCTGAAACAGCGGCGGCACCGTAATCACAGCGGGCGTACCCGCAAAGGGCATGGCTCCGCGGTATGATCATACGGATCATATCCAAACCTACATTCGATCCGAAAGGAATTACTTATATGAAAAACCAATACGATATCATCATCATCGGCGCGGGCCCCGGCGGTATCTTCACCGCCTATGAGCTGTCCCGCCTGAAAAAAGACCTCAAGATCGCTGTGTTCGAGTCCGGCAACCCTCTGGAGAAGCGTAAGTGCCCCATCGACGGCGTGAAGGTCAAGTCCTGCCTCGGCTGTAAGCCCTGCGCCATCATGAACGGCTTCGGCGGCGCGGGAGCCTTCTCGGACGGCAAGTACAACATCACCAACCACTTCGGCGGCACCCTCCACGAGTACATCGGCAAGGCCAAGGCTACCGAGCTGATGGAGTACGTGGACAAGATCAACCTGGCCTACGGCGGCGAGGGAACCCACCTCTACTCCACCGCCAACACCGATATCAAGAAGCTCTGCGTCCGGAACGGCCTCCACCTGCTGGACGCCTCTGTCCGCCACCTCGGCACCGACATCAACTATATCGTGCTGGAGAACCTCTATAACGAGCTGAAGGAGAAGGTGGAGTTCCACTTCCGCGCTCCCGTGGAGACGGTCCGCAAGACCGAGGACGGCTACACCGTGGTCAGCGGCGGCACCGAGTACACCTGTGACCGTTGCGTCATCTCGGCGGGACGGAGCGGCAGTAAGTGGATGGAGAGCGTCTGCCGCGATCTGAAGATCCCCACCAAGTCCAACCGCGTGGACATCGGTGTCCGTGTGGAGCTCCCCGCCGAGGTCTTCTCCCACCTTACCGACGAGCTGTACGAGTCCAAGATCATCTACCGTACCGAGAAGTTCCAGGACCTGGTCCGCACCTTCTGCATGAACCCCCACGGCGTGGTGGTCAACGAGAACACCAACGGCATCGTGACGGTCAACGGCCACAGCTACGAGGACCCCGAGAAGCACACGGGCAACACCAACTTCGCCCTGCTGGTCTCCAAGCACTTCTCCGAGCCCTTCAAGGACAGCAACGGCTACGGCGAGAGCATCGCCCGCCTGTCCAATATGCTGGGCGGCGGTGTCATGGTCCAGCGCTTCGGCGACCTCATCCGCGGCCAGCGCTCCACCCAGTCCCGCATCGACGAGGCCTTCATCGAGCCCACCCTCAACGCCACCCCCGGCGACCTGTCCCTGGTCATGCCCAAGCGTATCCTGGACGGCATCATCGAGATGATCTACGCCCTGGACAAGATCGCCCCTGGTACCGCCAACGACGATACCCTGCTCTACGGCGTGGAGGTCAAGTTCTACAACATGGAGGTAGCCATCGACGAGAACCTGGAGACCTGCCATAAGGGCCTGTTCGTCATCGGCGACTGCTCCGGCGTGACCCACTCCCTGTCCCATGCCTCCGCCTCGGGCGTGCATGTGGCGCGGTATCTGGCGGAGACCATCTGATCCCACAATCCAAAAAACAAGCCCCGACAGACCAATACCTGTCGGGGCTTTTCCTATGGAATAGAGACGCGGGAAGGGAATCAACCTTTCTCCAAAGCCGCTCTCGTCTGCGCCATAACCAGCTTGAAGTAAATACCTCTCTGATCAAGCAACTCCTTATGGGTACCAAACTCCGCGATGCGTCCGTGGTCAATGACCAAGATCTTGTCGGCGTTGCGGAGGGTGGAGAGACGGTGGGCGATGGCGAAGGTGGTGCGGTTGTCGGTCATTTTGTCGATGGCGTCCTGGATGAGCTTCTCGGTCTCGGTGTCCAGGGCCGCGGTGGCCTCGTCCAGGATCAGGATGGACGGATCGTGGATCAGGGCGCGGGCAATGGCGATACGCTGGCGCTCACCGCCCGAGAGGGAGTAGCCCTTCTCACCCACGATGGTGTTGTAGCCCTCGGGGAGACGCATGATGAAATCGTGGGCGTTGGCGGCTCTGGCGGCGCGGATGACCTCGGCGTCGGTGGCGTAGGGCTTGGCGTACTTGATGTTGTCCCGGACCGAGCCCGAGAACAGGTGGGTCTCCTGCAGCACCACGCCCATCTGGGAGCGGAGGGACTGCTGGGAGATGTCCTTGATGTTCACCCCGTCGATCTCGATGACGCCGTCGGTGGGGTCGTACATACGCATGATGAGGTTGATGAGGGTGGACTTACCGCAACCCGAATGCCCCACGATACCGATCATCTCACCGGCCTTGACCTCCACGCTGACGTTCCGCAGAACGGGGGTGGCGGACTCGTAGCCGAAGGTGACGTTCTGCACGCTGACGTCGCCCTTGAACTTGAAGTGCTCGGGCTTTCTGGCGTCGGCCACGTCGGGCTCCTCCTCCAAAATCTCCAGGATCTTGCCGAAGGAGGTGGCGAAGGCCGAGATGTTACGGGGGATGAGGGTGATCTGCATCAAGGGGTTGTAGATGATGGAGGCGTAGGTGTTGAACTGGTTCAGCTCACCCACCGTCATGGCCCCGTAGAAGAGCATGACGTTACCGTACCACATGATGAGGTAGGAGCCGAAGCGCAGAGCGAAGCCCAGAAGGGGGAAGACGGTATCGAATACCTTGGCGGTATGCTCGTTCTGGTGGGCTTGCTGGTTGGTGCAGTCGGTGAACTCCTCGATGGCGGCCTCCTCGCGGCCGTAGGCCTTGACCACACGGATGCCCGAGAGGATGTCCTGGAGGGTGCGGTTGGTGCGGTTGCCCTTCATCCATTGCTTGATGTTGAGGCGGCGCATCATGTGGCGGAAGAGGTAGATGGCCCAGACCACGAAGGGGATGGGAACAAAGACGAAGGCCGACATGACGGGACTCATGGAGAGGATCAGCACCAGACCCAGGAAGAAGGACAGGAGCTGGGCGAAGTAGGTGGGGAGCAGGTTGGTGATGAAGTTCTGCACCACGGCCACGTCGTTGTTGATACGGCCCATGAGATCGCCCGTGGACTTCTTCTGCACCGAGGACATGGAGAGGAGCTGGATCTTCTCAAAGAGCAGGGTGCGGAGGAAGCGGGTGAAGCGGTTGCCCGCCACGGCGGCGATACGGCCCTGGACCATGCTGATGACCTTGGACAGCATATCGAAGCCCACGATGGCGGCCACGATGAGGAAGAAGTGGAGGAACCAATTTTCCTTGGCGTCAAAGTTGCTGTTCTGGATGTAATCGTCGATCAGGGTCCTCTGGAGGATGGGCACCACGAAGGTAATGGCCATACCGATGAAGGCGGTGATCAGAGGCACCATCATCATGAGGCGCAGGCCCTTGGTCATGGCCCAGAGCTTCCTGTAGGATTCCCGCTTGCTCTGGCAGTAGGGGCAGATGTGGGTGTTGACGATGAAGGGGCGGCCGCACTTGGGGCAGTAGCGCTCGGGGGCGTCGCTGACCACGGTGTGCTCGGTGTCACCCCCCGTGATGCGGTTGCAGGCCTCCACGATGACCGAGTAGCGGGTCAGGTTGCGCCCGCTGATGAAGCGGCAGAGTCTTGTTGTATTTCCGTTCACCTTGGCGAAGAAGGCACCGCAGCCGTACAGGACCTCCACCGAGAAATCCGAAAGCTCGGAGAAATCCCAGCGTGCCTCCACCTCGGCGTCGATGACCTTGTAGATGGCCTTGTCTGTGAAGACCATACGTCCGTCTACCCGTTTGTCGTGGCGGCAGTCAAAGGGCAGACAGTAAAGGATCCGCTCACCCGCGGAGGCCGCCTCGAAGGCCGCTTTATCGGCGGGGGATAGATCAAAGAGCAGTCTCATGTGAAAAGACCTCCTTACAGGTAAATCTCAACCTTCTTGTAGCTGTGCTTGTCCAGGGCGGCGGGATTCTCGATGGTGAAGCAGTTGCCGTCGATGTCGTACATGAAGACGCGGCCGTCCTCCAGGGTGCGGATGTTGCTCCCGGGATTGTTCATGATGAACTCCACCCGCCCCGCCGTGGTGGTGACGTCCCAGTAGCAGTAGCCGAACTTCTCGCGGAAGCTGTGGATCTTTTGGATGGCGGGAGTGAAGTAGCGGTGCTCCAGCTCGTCGCGGATCATACGGGAGACCTCCTCGGGGAAGATGTCCAGGGTCTCGATCATGCCGATCTCGGCACCGCGGCCGCCCATCTGGGAGTCGGGCTCGCGGATGGCGATGAAGGTCTCGGGGGAGGAGATGGGGAAGGCGCGGATGGGGACGATGCGCTCAAAGAACTCCACCTTGCCCGAGGGCTGGGTGACCTCCAGGGAGATCAGACCGCCGCCCGATCGGGTGAACCTCGCGTTCTCGGGGGTCAGGTCAAGGGATACCCGATGCTCAAAGAGATCGGTAATGTCGCTGTCGTCCAGAACCTTTTTGGTCTCGGTTGCGTTTGCCATGATTTGGTACCTGTTCCTTTCGTTGTGAAAGTATGTGGGTGAGTAGAGGTGTTTGAAGAGGGAAATCGAAATTTGAAGGTTAGAAGTAAGAGTGAAAAGTGAAAAAGTGTGGTGCAAATCCTTCGGATTTGTCCATTTTCAATCTATATGGAGGAAACCAAGGGTTTCCCTCCTCACCTCTTCACGATTACCTATCACTTATTACCTCAATTAACGCCCCTCCATGACCTTATGCAATTGCTCGTTCTGCAAGGTCCAGAGCTTGTAGTAAATGCCCTTCTTCTCCAGAAGCTCCTCGGCGCTGCCCATCTCGGCCAGCTCGCCGTTGTCGATGGCCATGAGGTAGTCGCAGTTCTTGAGGGTGGAGAGTCGGTGGGCGATGGAGATGGTGGTCTTGCCCTCGCTGACACGGTCGATGGCCTCGGAGATGAGGCGCTCGGTCTCGGTGTCCATGGCGGCGGTGGCCTCGTCCAGAATCAAAAGGGAAGGATTGAGGAGCAGGGCGCGGGCGATGGAGACGCGCTGGCGCTCACCGCCCGACAGGGAGCGGGTACCGATACCCACCATGGTGTCGTAGCCCTCGGGGAGGTTGACGATGAAGTCGTGGGCGTTGGCGGCCTTGGCGGCGGCCACTACCTCGGCGCGGGTGGCCTCGGGACGGGCGTAGCGGATGTTATCCATGATGGTGCCGCGGAAGATGTAGACCTCCTGGGACACGATGGCCACGTTGCGGCGCAGGGAGTTCATCTCCATCTGCTTGATGTCCACCCCGTCGATGGTGATGGTGCCGCTGACGGTGTCGTACATACGGGTGATGAGGTTGGCGATGGTGGACTTGCCCGAGCCGGTGTGTCCCACCAGACCCACGTGGTCGCCCTTTTTGATGGTGAAGGAGATGTCCTTCAGAATGGGGCGGTTGGGGTTGTAGTGGAAGTTCACGTGATCGAAGACGATCTCGCCGTCGATGGCATCCAGCCGGACGGGGTCGGGAGCCTCCACCACCTCGGGGACCTGATCCAGCACCTCGAACATACGGACGGCCGAGTTGAGGGTGTCGGTCACCATGTTGGTGAAGTTGGTAAAGAAGTTCAGGGGGCCGAAGATCATGCCGGTATAGCCCATGTAGACCACCAGATCACCGTAGGTCATGCGCTCACCCATGACCTCAAAGCCCGCGAAGCCCCACATGGCGTGGCAGGTACCTGCCACCAGAATGGAGATAACGGGGAAGATGAACATGGACACCTTCTGGGTGCGGAGGTTGGCCTTGTAGAGCTTGGTGGCGTACTCGTAGAAGCGGCTGGTCTCGCCGTCCTCCTTGGCGAAGGCCTTGACCACGCGGATGCCCGACAGGGAATCGTTCATCATGGTGTTCATGGAGGAGGAGCGCCGCCACTGGTGGGAGTAGCACTTCCAGAGCTTGGGCAGGGCGAACTTCAGAATCAGCACCACGGGGATGATGGGAGCGTAGAGAATGAGGGTCAGCTTCCAGTTCATGCAGAAGAGCAGAACCGTCAGCACGATGTAGGACAGGACGTGGCTGATGAAGTAGGGCACGCCGTCAATGAAGAAGCTGCGGATGCGCTCGGCGTCGTAGTTGACGCGGTTGATGAGCTTACCCGTGGGGTTGGCGTTGAAGTAGGAGAGGGACAGCCTCTGCATGGCGCGGAAGATGTCGTTCTTCATGTTTCGCGTCACGCGGGTGGAGAGGTAGGCGTTGGTGCGGTTCTGGATGATGCCGATGCCCATGGAGAGCAGGGCCATACCCGTCAGCACGCCCACCCAGATGTAGACGTACTTCTCCTCGTGCATAAGACCCGTCAGCTGCTCTCCCGTGACCGCGTCAAAGGTGGGCTCGCTGATGACCTGATCGAAGAGGATGCTACCGCTGACGATGGGATTCACCAGGGACAAGGCGGTGGTAGCCAGGAGGCAGAGAAGCACCACGAAGACCTGCTTTTTGAAGACCATGAAGTAGCCCATGAGCCGTCCCATGACGCCCTTCTTGTTGACGCAATGCTCACAGACGCGGTTTCGGGGATCGCGGTACATCCGTCCGCATTTGGGGCAGGCCCGCTCAAACTGGTTGAAGATGCCGTCGTCATCGGCGATCTCCTCACCGCGGTCCAATCGCTCCCACAGACCCGTGAAGGCCAGGAGCTTGAGCTTGACGCTGTTGGTGCAGAAGCCCAGTACCACGGTGGTGCCGCCGTTCGCGTAGGCCTTCTTGACCTCGCGGAACTCGTCGTCGGTCATCTCACCCTGCTCGGGGGGCGGATCGTCCTCGGCGTGGAGGTGGACCTGGAGGCGGTTGGAGGTGGTGTAGTTGTCGATGTAGGGGGCGGTCATGCGGGCGAGAGGAAAGGTCTCCACCTCGTCGCCGATCACGCGGTAGATGTTCCCATCCGCGCGGGAGTAGACCAGCCACACCTCACCGTAGTCGCCCTTCATGTCCTGATCCAATTTCAGGCACATATCGGGGGTGGCGGGGTCGATGCCGTGGGCCTTCAGGGCTGCGGACACCTTTTCGGTCATGATTTCAAGCGGTAAAATCGGAATCACATCCTTTCCTGTACTCCGGGGGAGCGGTACGCGCGAAGACGTACACCTGATGTTTTTTCGATGAGTGCGCCGAAGGGGCTTGCGAAATCTCACCCTCCGCTGCCCTTGTTCGGGTATACGGGCGGCTGATTTCATGTGCATTATACCACATTTTCCCGAAAAAACAACCCTTTTTCAAAATTGTTGAAATTTTGTATCATCCGTGAAAAGATTGCACGGGGTGACCTTTTTTTTGTGAGAAATTCCAAAAAAATCCGTTTGAGGGAGAAACGGGGAGGTAATCCGAAAAAATGAGGTAAAAATTGTTTGGCTTTGATTTTTCATATAATAAAGATAGAAACCGAAAAAACAGCATTTGGGGGCTGTAATTTCCTCTTGCATTTTTCGACGGAATCGTGTATAATTATTCTATTACCCTTCTATCAAGGGATATTTACTCAACAAATCACCGAAAGGCAGGGAAGAACCGCATGAAACTGATGGAAGATCGCATCCGCAAGGACGGTATTATCGAGGACGGAGACGTGCTCAAGGTCGGTACCTTTCTGAACCAACAGCTGGACACCCGCTTCATCCGCAAGCTCGGCGAGGAGTTCTACCGTCTCTTCAAGGACGAGAACGTCACCAAGATCCTCACCATCGAGGCCTCGGGCATTGGTCTGGCCTGCCTCTGCGCTCTGCCCTTTGACGTCCCCGTGGTCTTCGCCAAGAAGGCCAAGAGCAACAATATGACGGGGGAGGTCTACGCCTCCTCGGTCCACTCCTTCACCCACGGCACCGACCACACCGCCGTCATCCCCAAGGTCATGCTCTCCTCCGAGGACCGCATTCTTCTCATTGACGACTTCCTGGCCAGAGGTCAGGCTCTCCACGCCCTCATCGACCTCTGCGAGCAGGCAGGGGCCACCATCGTGGGCGCGGGCGTGTTCGTGGAGAAGACCTACCAGGGCGGCGGAGCCGAGATCCGCGGCCGCGGCGTGCGGGTGGAATCCCTGGCCAAGATCAAGTCCATGAGCGTCGCCGACGGCATCGAATTCTGCGATTGAGACAGGCCTGTTTGAGGGCTTTCGCAGTCGGGTCTTGCCGTATTATGCAAAACCGAAAAGAATTTTTGTTGGTCATGTGAACATATTGTGATTTTTGACACTTGCAAAGAAACCGCTTTCGTGCTACAATATTTATCAGTGTTCCCCTCTTTGACCCACAAGATGTTGAGCCGAAAGGCTTTGCATAGATCCCCATTAAACAAAAATAAGGAGAAAAGAAATGAAGAAGTTCCTGTCTCTCGCGCTCATCGCCGCTATGCTCCTGTCCTGCGTCGTTCTGTTCGGTTCTTGCGATAAGGCCGGCTCCGACGACTTCAAGCTGGGTGTGATCTGCCTCCACGATGAGGACTCCACCTACGACCTCAACTTCATCAACGGTGTCAAGGAAGCCCAGAAGGCTCTCGGTCTCCGTGACGATCAGGTCATCATCAAGCGCAACATCCCCGAGTCCAACGCCTGCTACGATGCGGCTCTGGACCTCGTTGACGAGGGTTGCGACGTCATTTTCGCCAACAGCTTCGGCCATGAGACCCACATCCTGAAGGCTGCCAAGGAGAAGCCCGAGGTTGAGTTCTGCCACGCTACCGGCACCATGGCTCACACCGAGAAGCTCCCCAACTTCCACAACGCATTCGCTTTCATCTACGAGGGCCGTTACCTGGCCGGTGTTGCCGCAGGTATGAAGCTCAACGCTATGATCGAGGCCGGTGAGATCACCGCCGAGCAGGCCAAGATGGGCTACGTCGGCGCCTTCACCTACGCCGAGGTTATCTCCGGCTACACCTCCTTCTACCTGGGCGCTAAGTCCGTCTGCCCCTCCGTTACCATGGACGTTCAGTTCACCGGCAGCTGGTACGACGAGAATGCTGAGCGCGCTACCGCCAACGCTCTGATCAACGGCGGCTGCGTCCTGATCTCCCAGCACGCCGACTCCATGGGCGCTCCCTCCGCTTGCGAGGACAAGGGCATTCCCAACATCTCCTACAACGGCTCCACCCAGGAGCACTGCCCCAACACCTTCATCGTTTCCTCCCGCATCAACTGGGCTCCCTACTTCCAGTACATCTGCGAGCAGAACATGAACGGTAAGGAGATCGCTACCGACTGGACCGGCACCATCGCTACCGGTTCCGTGGTTCTGACCGACGTCAACACCGCTGTCGCCGCCCCCGGCACCGTCGAGGAGATCGCCAAGATCACCGAGGAGCTGAAGAACGGCACCCGCCACGTCTTCAACACCGCAAACTTCACCGTCGGCGGCGCTCCCCTGACCTCCTACAAGGCTGATGTCGACACCGACGCCGAGTTCGTTAAGGATACCGAGGCTATTGAGAACGGCGTGTTCTTCGAGTCCAAGCACCGCTCCGCTCCCTACTTCGACATCCAGATCGACGGTATCAAGCTGCTGAACACCAACTTCGGCTAATTATCAGTTTTCTTATCAGAAATAGGGCGGAGTCACCGTACTCCGCCTCGTTTCTGATTTTTGTGTTTATTGATCCCCTTGCTTTCTCTATGAATACAACCATCGGAGGTGCCGTGTGAGCAAGCCCATCGCCCTGGAAATGAAGAATATTTCCAAAAGCTTCGGAAGCATCCAAGCCAACAAGAACGTCTCCCTGGAGGTCTACCACGGTGAGATCTTGGCCATTCTCGGTGAGAACGGCTGCGGTAAGACCACCCTCATGAACATGATCGCGGGCATCTACTTCCCCGACGAGGGAACCGTTCTCGTGGACGGCCGTGAGGTGGTCATCACCTCCCCCAAGGATGCCTTCGCCCATAAGATCGGTATGATCCACCAGCACTTCAAGCTGGTCGACGTCTTTACCGCCACCGAGAACATCATCCTGGGCGTCAAGGATGAGGCGGGCTACTCCCGCGCCGAGGCCGAGGCCCGCGTGAAGGAGATCACCGAGCGCTACGGGTTCCACATGGACCCCCACAAGAAGATCTACGAAATGTCGGTATCCGAGAAGCAGACGGTGGAGATCATCAAGGTCCTCTACCGCAACGCCGACATCCTGATCCTGGACGAGCCCACCGCCGTCCTGACCCCTCAGGAGACCGAGGTGCTGTTCTCTGTCCTGCGCCGTATGCGGGACGACGGGAAATCGGTCATCATCATCACCCATAAGCTCCACGAGGTCCTGGCACTCACCGACCGCGTGGCCGTTCTCCGCCGCGGCGAGCACATCGGTACCGTCAACACCGCCGAGGCCGACGAGAATATGCTGACCGAAATGATGGTCGGCAAGAAGGTAAGCTTGAACATCGCACGGTCGGAGCCCAAGGATCCTTGCGACAGACTGACCGTTTCCCATATATCCTGCACCGGCTACGAGGGGGTCAAGCTCCTGGACGACGTGAGCTTCACTGCCCGCAGTGGCGAGATCCTGGGCATCGCGGGTATCGCGGGCTCGGGTCAGAGAGAGCTTCTGGAGTCCATTGCGGGCCTCCAGCATCTCGACAGCGGTGAGATCACCTACCTCAACCCCAAGACGGGTGAGACCGTCAATCTCCGCGATAAGACCCCGCTTCAGATCCGTGAGCTGGGCGTTCGTCTCTCCTTCGTTCCCGAGGACCGTCTGGGCATGGGCCTGGTGGGCAACATGGACATCGTGGACAACATGATGCTCCGCAGCTACCGCAAGGGCCACTCCATGTTCGTGGACCGTAAGAAGCCCCGCGGCCTGGCCGAGGACATTGTCAAGAGCCTGGAGGTGGTCACCCCCGGCGTCACCACCCCCGTCCGCCGTCTGTCGGGCGGTAACGTCCAGAAGGTGCTGGTGGGCCGTGAGATCGCCGCCGCCCCCAAGGTGCTCATGGTGGCTTACCCCGTCCGCGGTCTGGACATCAATTCCTCCTACGCCATCTACAATCTGTTGAATAAGCAGAAGGAATCGGGCACCGCCGTCATTTTAGTGGGCGAGGATCTGGACGTGCTCATCGAGCTTTGCGACCGCATCATGGTCATCAATTCGGGCCGCATCACGGGCATCGTGGACGGCCGCACCGCCGTCAAGGAGGAGCTCGGCCTCCTCATGACGGGCAGCATCCCCGCCGCCGATACCACCGCAGGAAAGGAGGACACCGCAAATGGCTAATCCCGCAAAGAGCACCGGCAAGGACCGTGAGCCCCTGTTCCATATCGTCAAGCGACCCACCATCCCCCTGTGGAAATCCTGGATGATCCGCGCCATCGCCATTCTGGCCGCCTTCCTGGTCTGCGGTATCATCACCTTCCTTCTGGTGGAGCGCAACCCCATTGAT
>JAFULU010000362.1 GCA_017483125.1 Clostridia bacterium | reverse complement strand
GTCGTGGGCGTTGGATATTTGAGAAGGGCTGACCTTAGTACGAGAGGACCGGGTCGGACGCACCTCCAGTGCACCAGTTGTCCTGCCAAGGGCATAGCTGGGTAGCTGCGTGCGGTTGCGATAAACGCTGAAGGCATCTAAGCGTGAAACGTGCTTCAAGATGAGATATCCCATCATTTTAAATGAGTAAGGTTGCTCGTAGACTACGAGCTTGATAGGTCGGAGGTGTAAGTGCAGTAATGCATTCAGCTGACCGATACTAATTTCCGAGGGCTTGAACCTCTAACGGTTCATTTACAATGTTTGAGTTTCTTTTCTGCTAAAAGATTTCTTCTTTCGGTTGCAAAGGTAAAACAAAGAGACGAGACGCTTCTTCGGAAGGGTCTTTTTTCTTTTTCCTTTTGCATAAATTCTTGGTAGAAGCGAAAGAGCCTTGAAGACTTGACTTTTGCCACTTGATATGCTATAATGAAAAGGGTCGAAGAGAATGTGGAGTACAAGCAATGGCTTTCATAGGCAAATTGCGCCACAGTAATTCGGCCTTCTTTATTCGAGAAATGGAGGTAAGATCATGGAAGAAAAACTTCGCTCTCTGTTCAAAATGAAGTTTTGGAGTGAATTTGCCACCTTTGCCATCCTCCCCTTGGCCGCGCTCCTCTTTTCGCTTCTACGTGGAGGGCATCATCCGGCACCCCGACATCAAGATGATCGCCATCGACGGCGTAGCCCCCAACGTGGAGAACATCAAGAACGGCACTTACCCCGTGGTGGCTCCCGTGTACGCCGTGACCTGGGCGGGGAACGATAACCCCAACGTGAAAAAGCTGCTGGACTGGATCCTGTCCGAGGAGGGGCAGTATATTATTGAAGAGACCGGGTACGTGGGGCTCGGCAAGTAAAACCAAAAATACGGAGTGACTGCATGGCCGCTCCGTATTTTTTTGCCGTGAATGGGGAATGCTCTTACCGAATGAATCCACCAAACGGAGGTCCCCATGCAAAATACCCCGCCCGTCTACCCCGCTCTGACCGACAGCTACCCCGACAACGTCGCCCTCCTTGACCGTATCCTCCGCGTGGAGGAGAGCTTCGACCTCATCAAAAAGCCCCTGAAGGTGGGGCAGGACGAGATGACCCTGTACTTCATCGACGGCTTCATCAAGGATACCGTCATGATGAAGCTCATGATGTCTTTTCTGGCTTTGCAGGACTTGACTACCTCCACCGAGGAGCAGGGCGGGGTGGGGACTCTGGCCGAGACCGCCTTGGGGAAGCCCCATCTGCTCCCCGCCCTGCGGTTCTGCGCCCGCGCTCTGCCCTATGTGGAGACCGACGTCATCGACTCCACCGACACGGCGGTACAGATGGTACTCTCGGGGGCGGCGGTCATGGTGGGATCCCCCTTCGGCCGCGCGGTGGTGGTCATCGACGCTCGGAGCTACCCCGCCAGGGATACCGCCGAGCCCGAGGGGGACAAGGTCATGCGGGGAGCGCGGGACGGCTTCGTGGAGACTCTGATCTTCAATACCGCCCTCATCCGCCGCCGTGTGCGGGATCCCTCGCTGACGGTGAGCTATTTGTCGGTGGGTGCCTCCTCCAAGACCGACATCGCCGTATGTTATATGGAAGGAAAGGCCGACCGCGATCTGGTGGAGCGGGTGAAGACCAAGCTGGCGGCTGTGAAGACCGACGCCCTGACCATGGGGCACGAGTCTCTGGCCGAGGTACTCATCCGCAAGCGGTGGTACAACCCCTTCCCCAAGATCCGCTACACCGAGCGGCCCGACACGGCGGCGGCCCAGCTCATGGAGGGAAGCGTGCTGGTGATCTGCGACACCTCTCCCCAGGTCATGATCCTGCCCACCTCCATTTTCGACTTCATGCAGGAGACCAACGACTTCTATTTCCCGCCCCTGACGGGCACCTATATCCGTGTGGTGCGCCACGCCGTCTTCTGGCTGACCCTGTTTCTGACCCCTACCTGGTATCTGCTCATCATGCACCCCGAATTCCTCCCCGACTGGCTGTCCTTCATCCTCCCCACCGAGACGGGGCGCATCCCCATCATCGCCCAGCTGCTTTTGGTGGAGTTCATGATCGACGGCCTGCGGATGGCCTCGCTGAACACGCCGAGTATGCTGTCCAACTCCCTGTCGGTGGTGGGGGGGCTTATCCTCGGGGACTTCGCGGTGGAGATCGGGTGGCTCATCCCCGAGGTGATCCTCTACATGGCCTTCGTGGCCATTGCCAACTTCACCCAGCGGAGCTACGAGCTGGGCTACGCCTTCAAGTTCATGCGGATGGGGCTTCTGATCCTCACCGCCCTCGGGGGCTACTGGGGCTTTGGCGCGGGGCTTGTGGGGATCGTGATCCTTCTGCTCACCAACGTCACCGTCACGGGGAAGCGGCACTACCTCTACCCCCTGATCCCCTTTGACGGCAAGGCCTTAAAATCCCTCTTCTTCCGCGTCCGCAAGGATCAGGACTCCTGAAGCACCCGTATCACGCGCTCTTTCTCCACCCGCTCGGTGAGATCTCGCCGAAGGGCAGGGAAGGGCGCGTTCTTTCGGTTTTGCCTCCTTTTTACAGGGGATTGGGAGTAGATTTTCACCCAAAATCCACCACTTTTGGGGCCGGTGGCGGGGGAGAGGGCTTTTTCGCGGTTTTGTCTTGGTTTTTCTGCATAAAATCGGGAGGGCATTTTTGTGGGTGGTGAATAAAAACCGAAACCTGTCGGCTTTTGTCGGGAAAGTGGAGCGGGGGTGGAGAGAAAAGTCGGAAAAAGGAATGCATTTCCAATTGTAAACATTATGTGAATGTTTTTGAAACCCTCTTGACGAGTGGGTGAATATATTATATAATTGGGTCAAGGTGGAGAAAAGTGGGGCGAAGTGGTGGAAAACACCACGGCCTACACTCCTATCTGGTTCTGTAAAACGGCAAGTGGCTTGCCTGTGTCCAGGAAATTTCGTGAAAGGAGGAATCGCGGTATGCTGACCGGAGAATATAAGCACGCTCTAGACCCAAAGAAGCGTTTGTTTATCCCTGCCAAGCATCGGGAGGAATTGGGGCCTTCTTTTATCATCGTGAGAGATATTCGCGAATCCTGCCTTAAGGTTCACTCGCTCGAAAGCTGGCAAGCCTTTGTCGAACCCATTCAGAAAATGCCCCGCGCGCAGTCCGAAAAGATCCTGCGCTTCCTATACCGTGACGCCGTGACCGCCGAGCCCGATTCCCAGGGCCGCGTGGTTCTGAACACCACCCTCATCGAGCACGCCAAGATCCTCAAGGACGCTGTGGTGGTTGGCTGCGGTGAGTACGCCGAGATCTGGTCTGCCGAGGAGTACGACCGCATCATCGGCGGTGAGGACGCCGACGAGCTCCGTGACGCCCTCGAAGCCCTCGGTCTGTAACGCCATGACCGAAAGGGAACCGAACCTTGAAAACAAGCCCGATGCCCCCGACCTGTCGGTCAACGGCACCCCCGTGGACATCGGCGGACAGATATTCGCCCACCGCTCGGTGATGCTCTACCCCTGCATGGATGCTCTGGCCATCAAGCCCGACGGCATCTACGTGGACGGGACAGCCGGCGGCGGCGGGCACTCCTACGAGATCGCAAAGAGGTTGACCACGGGTCAGCTCATTGCCATAGATCGGGACGAGGCGGCCATCAAGGCGGCCTCCGCAAAGCTTTCCCCCCTTGGCGAGCGGGCCCGCGTGGTGCGGAGCAACTTCCGTCACGTGGCCGACGTGCTGGATATGCTGGGGATCGACAGGATCGACGGCATCCTGCTGGATCTCGGTGTTTCCTCCTACCAGCTGGATACCCCCGAGCGGGGCTTCTCCTATATGGCCGATGCGCCCCTGGATATACGCATGGACGCCCGCGCCGAAAAGACCGCCTACGACGTGGTCAACACCTACAGCGAGTTTGATCTCCGCCGCATTCTCTTCGATTACGGCGAGGAGAAATTCGCCCCCCGCATCGCCGCCCGTATCGTGCAGGCCAGAGCGGACAAGCCCATTGAGACTACCGGTGAGCTGACTTCTCTCATCAAGGCGGCCATCCCCGCCGCGGCACGAGACGGAGGCCACCATCCCGCCAAGAGATCCTTCCAGGCCATCCGCATTGAGGTCAATTCCGAGCTGGACGTCATCCGCCCCGCGCTGGAGTCGGCCATGAAGCGGCTGAACAAGGGAGGGCGCATGGCGGTCATCACCTTCCATTCCCTGGAGGACCGTATCGTCAAGCAGACCTTCGCGGATATGGCAAGCGGCTGTACCTGCCCCCGCGGCCTTCCCGTCTGCGTCTGCGGCAAGACCCCTTCGGTGAAGGTGATCTCCAGAAAACCCATTTTACCCGACGCCGAGGAGCTGGAGGTCAATCCCCGCTCCCGCTCGGCCAAACTCCGCGTGGCGGAGAAGCTCTGACAAAGCGAATCATTCGGTGAAAGCCGAGACTGCATACAAATCTACAGAAAGGAACGTCGGCTATGGAGCATGAGTACAAACGGGACGAACGCTACGTCAGCGATCGGTTCACCCTGAACCGCGGCGGCAGCTCTGCCCGCGTGGTGCGGGAGGACGAGATCGACCCCGCCGAGCTGCGGCGCAAGCAGGCTGAGGATCGCGCCAGCGAAGCCCGCTACATAGATATGTTCTGCGAGCGGTACCGTGACCGCGGTATTGCCGGGCGAGTCCACGCGGACGCCGCCAGACAGGAAAAGAAGGAGGCTCTCACCAGAGCCAAGACCCCCGGTGCCTACATCGGAGCCGACGAGCTTGCCGCCAAGGACAAGCAGCTGGATAAGTACCGTACAGGAAGCAGCGACGGAAAGCGCTACATGACGGTGGATGATTTTGCCCGCTACTACCACGACCAGAGAGGGTACAAGTATCCCCAGTACCGTGCCGCTACCGACGAGGAGCGCATAGCCGCCGTCAAGGCCGTGGCTCCCGCCAAGGAAGTGAGGCTTGAACAGCCAAAAAAAGCCGTATGGCTTACTGATACGGACAAGCTCCCCGCTCCCATTGCCCGACTCATGGAGAAGCCCTTCTTCGTGTGGCTCAACGAGTGGGCACAGGAGACCTTCCCCCGTGAGGCCGAGATGCGGATCGAGACCCGCCCTGTGGGTGGCTTCCGCTCCCGCCGCGTGCCCGTGGGTATGGTTGCCGCGCTTGTCACGGTGCTGATCTCCATGTCGACTGTGATCACCAGCACGGTGTCGGTAAGCCAGGCAACCCGCGAGCTCAGCCAGATCAAGGAATCCTACGCGGAGATGGTGGAGATCAACGGCGAGCTGGAGGATCAGCTCGACCTCAAGAACGATATGCTGGCCATTGAGGATTACGCCTCGAACGAGCTGGGTATGGTTCACGAGAAATATCTGAACGGCGAATACCTCACCGAGGACAAGGAGGACAGCCTCGAGGTTCTGGATGAGGGCCGCGACGGCCAAAAGTCGGGTCTGGCCCGCTTGCTTTCGGCCTTCGGCTTCGGTAAGTAAGCCCTTCAGGCAGGCATATTGTTCGGCAGGGTGACATACCCTAACAAGGGACGCTCCTGACCCTACCGACCTATGTCCGACGCATAAGAAAACGGTTCAGGCGGCGTGTGTCATACTCGCCGCCTGCTTTTATCCCTTGGGGGAGGCTCTGTCCCCCGAAAAATCAAGCAAGCGGAGAACGGCTTGACCGTCCCGCGGGAAAGGAGGCCGCGCGTGAAGCCGACCCTACACACCACCGATACGAGCACCGTCAAGCGGGCGGGGGCACTGGGCATATTCATTGTGGCCGCCTTTGTGTTCCTTCTGCTCCGTATCCTGTTCTACCAGACGGTGGGCTACGAGAAGTACCGCGACAAGGTGCTCAACCAGATCACCACCGAGGCCGAGGTGGTTGCCGACCGCGGTAAGATCTACGACCGCAACGGGGTCCTGCTGGCCACCAGCGTCACCACCTACCGCGTCTTCATCGCCCCCCGCATCGTGGCCCAGATGTCCGAGGAGCAGGGGCTGAAGTACGACGTTCTCATCGCCACCGAGCTCACCGACATTCTGGACGTGGACTACGATTACATCCTGAAGCAGACCACCTACACCAAGTACCTCGACCGCACCCTGGCCCGTAACGTGGACGAGGAGGTGGCCGCCAAGGTCCGCAAGGTCATCAAGGACAACGACCTGGAGGACATGGTCTTTTTGCAGGCGGGAACCAAGCGCTACTACCCCAATGGCACTCTGGCTTGCCACGCTCTGGGCTTTACGGGGAGTGACGGCGCGGGTCAGTACGGTCTGGAGCTACAGTACAACACCATACTGGCGGGCACCAACGGCCGTTACATCACCGCCCGCGACTCCCACGGCAACGAGATGCCCTACGAGTACCAGAGCTACATCGAGGCCCAGGACGGCTACTCCATCATCACCACCATCGACATCAACGTCCAGTCGGCTCTGGAGGAGCAGCTCCGCGCCACCTACGTGGAGTCGGGGGGTCAAAACCGCGCCACGGGCATGGTGGTGGATGTGAAAACGGGTGAGATCCTGGCCCAGGCCACCTACCCCGACTTTGATCTCAACGACCCCCGCAAGCTCAACGATTTCGATGCCGATACGCTGGCAAGCTCGGGCTTTACCGCCGACAGCGAGGAGTATGCCAAGCTCAAGCAGGAGCTACAGCTGACCACCTGGTCCAACAAGGCGGTCACAGAGGTCTATATGCCCGGCTCCACCTTCAAGATCGTCACCGCCTCCATGGCCTACGAGGAGAATCTGGTGAATCCCACCGAGACCTTTTACTGCCCCGGCTACCACTACCCCCTGGAGGGCTCCAAGATCAAGATCCATTGCCACAAGACCACGGGACACGGCTCCCAGACCTTCGCGGTGGGCCTCCAGAACTCCTGCAACCCCGTCCTCATGATGATGGGCGCCCGCATCGGC
>JAFULU010000361.1 GCA_017483125.1 Clostridia bacterium | reverse complement strand
GTGCGGCGAGCGGCGAGAAGATTTTTCGTCAGTCTAAACAAAAAACCGCACGTATAGTTGATCCTATGCGAAGGTTTTTTGTAACGAATGACGGAAAAGATTCCGTCGATTCGCTGTGCGGGGAGTTTTTAGAGATGCCCTTCAGCTTACCCATAAACCGTGATGGGGATACGCGGAGACACAGAACGCTCCCTTGATCTCCGCTATGGTGAGGATGGATGACGGTCTCATCCGCGGGGGGATCAGCGTTTGATCCTTCTCCAGACCGCGGCGGCGGTAGCCTTGAAGCCGTCCCGCTTCAGCTTACGCCAGACCCGCGCGGGCAGGGGCAGTAGTCTTGCCAATTTCCGCTTGAAGCGAGCCTTTTTGCTGGTGGGGAAGCGGGGATGCTCGTTCTGCAGGAAATCGTAGAGCTTACGGTACAGCTCATTCCAGCCGCCGACGAAGAACATCTCCGTGTTGCGGTGGGGATTGACGTACCCGACTCCCAGGTTCGCGCCGCAGAGCTTACCGCAAAGGATCTCCAGATCGCTTCCGCCGCTCATGGTTCCCTGAACGATCTTCAGATTTTCCTCGATGTACTCCCGGAATTCATCGGTATAGTCCACCTGATTCAGCAGATAGCAGTTGTGTCCGGGGGCATCCAGCGTAAGGATCATACGGTGGGTTCGGTTGATCTCGCGGTACAACCGTTTGTGGTGCTTGCGCAGGTAACGCGCCCCGATCTTTCCGTTCTCCTCGCCGTCGGTCAAGAGGATGCTGTGACCGCAATTCCGAAGCCCCCAGAGAAGAGCGCATCCCACGCGGTCGTCGGCGGCGATGCCATGCTGGGTAGAGGAGGAATAGTAGATGCCCGCCATAAACTTGGGATCCTCGGGCTCTATCGGTGCCACGCCATACCGCTCATCCCACACCGTATCGGCATGGGCGGTCAGCAGAACGCGGTCCTTTCGGGTGCCGGGAATATACACGAAGCGTTGCATGGGACCCTTTCCCTCCTTCATGATCGCGCCCGGAAGAGAGGCAAAGAGGGCAAAGACCTCGTCGGTTCCTCCCAGCGGCAGCTTCAGGAAGGCCTCCAACAGATCGCGGTAGGGGTTACCGCCATCGTTGAAAAGAGTCATATTGAATTCATTTGACATATCTTTTTTCCTTTTCGGTTGTGGTTACTCCTTGAACTTCATGGTCAGGGAGATGCGCTTCTTCTTGACGTCCACGGCCATGACCTTGACCTTGACCACGTCGCCCAGGGACACGGCCTGGGAGGGGTGCTTGATGAACTTATCCGACAGCTGGGAGATATGGACCAGGCCGTCCTGGTGGACGCCGATGTCCACGAACGCGCCGAAGTCGGTGACGTTGCGGACCGTACCCGTCAGGATCATGTCGGGCTTGAGGTCCTCCAGGGACAGGACGTCCTCACGCAGGACGGGGGCGTCGAAGCCGTCGCGGATGTCGCGGCCGGGCTTTTCCAGCTCGGCAATGATGTCCATGAGGGTGGGCTCACCGATCCCCAGCTGGTCGGCGGTCTGCTTGATTCCCTTCTTGATGACCTTGGACTTGAGGAAGTGGAGATTCCCCGCCGCAATGTCGTCCTCGGTGTAGTCGAACATGGTCAAAAGGGCGCGGGCGGCGTCGTAGGACTCGGGGTGAACACCCGTATTGTCCAGGATCTCCTTACCCCCGGGAATGCGGAGGAAGCCTGCGCACTGTTCAAAGGCCTTGGCGCCGATGCGGGGGACCTTGGTGATCTGGGCGCGGGTTTTGAACTCGCCGTTCTCCTCGCGGTACTTGACGATGTTCTTGGCGGCGGTGGCGTTGATGCCCGCGATGTAGGCAAGGAGAGAGTGGGAGGCGGTATTGACGTCCACACCGACAGAGTTGACGCAGTCCTCCACCACACCACCCAGAGCCTCGTCCAGACGGGCCTGCTTCATGTCGTGCTGGTACTGGCCCACACCGATGCCCTTGGGGTCGATCTTGACCAGCTCGGCCAGAGGATCCTGGAGGCGGCGGGCGATGGAAACGGCAGACCTCTGCATGACGTCGAACTCGGGGAACTCCTCGGCGGCCAGTTTGGAGGCGGAGTAGATGGAGGCCCCCGCCTCGCTGACGATGATGTACTTGGCACCGCAGTCCAGCTGACGGAGGACGTCGGCGATGAACTGCTCGCTCTCGCGGGAGGCGGTACCGTTACCGATGGCCACCACGTCCACGCCGTAGGTGCGGATGAGCTTCTTGACCACCATGGTGGCTTGATCCACGCGGGACTTGATGGTGGGGTAGATGACGGCGGTATCCAGCACCTTACCCGTGGCGTCCACCACTGCCAGCTTACAGCCGTGGGCGTAGCCGGGGTCGAAGCCCAGCACCACCTTACCCTTGAGAGGGGGCTGCATGAGGAGGTGGGAAAGGTTATCCGAGAAGACCTTGATGGCGCCCTCGCAGGCGTTGTCGAAGAGGTCGCTGCGGATCTCCCGCTCAATGGAGGGGGCGATGAGGCGGCTGTAGCTGTCGGTGACCGCGTCACGGACGTAGTGGGTGGCGGGGGAGTCGGTGGAGGTCAGGACGCAGTTGTAGAGGAACCCCAGCACCACCTCCTCGGGGACGGTGAGGCTGACCTTCAGAAACTCCTCCTTCTCGCCGCGGTTGATGGCCAGGATGCGGTGGCCGGGGAGCTTTTTGATGGCCTCGGCGAAATCGTAGTACATGGAGTAGACCGAATCCTCCTCCCCCGCGGCCTTGGTGGACAGGGAGCCGTGGTCGAAGGTCAGGGCGCGGAGCTTCTTGCGGTACTCGGCGTTGTCGGATACGTCCTCGGCGATGATGTCCATGGCGCCCTGGAGGGCCTCCTCCACGGTGTTGACCTCCTTTTCGGGGTCCACAAAGGCTTCGGCCTGCACCTCAATGGCGGGGTCGTAGGTCTTCTCCTGGGCCAGCAGAAGCTCTGCCAGAGGCTCCAGGCCCCGCTCACGGGCGACCGAGGCGCGGGTCTTGCGCTTGGGGCGGAAGGGGCGGTAGATATCGTCCACCTCGGTGACGGTCACGGCGCGGTCGATGGCGGCCACGATCTCGGGGGTGAGCTTGCCCTGGGCGTCGATGAGGCTCTTGACCTCCTCCTTGCGCTTCTCCAGGTTACGAAGGGCGGTCAGGCGCTCCTCCAGGGCACGGAGGACGGTATCGTCCAGGGATCCCGTGACCTCCTTGCGGTAACGGGCGATGAAGGGGATGGTATTGCCCTCGTCGATGAGGGCGACGGTCTTTTCGACCTGGTCTGCGGTGAGGTTGAGTTCTTGGGCGAGGGTTTCGATGATGGTCATAGGGGGTATGGTTCTCCTTGTTTGGGATGGGATTATTAAATTTGGGGTATATGGTCCTTTCGATATATTGTGCCCTCTCCGTCGGCTTCGCGCCGAGCTTGCGAGGAGGACATCTCCCCCAGAGGGGGAGGCTTTGGGACGCGCCGTCCCCAAGGCTCCCCCTCTGGGGGAGCTCCCGCGAAGCGGGTGAGAGGGCAAAACACAAAGGCAAAATTCTTACTTATCGTCTAAATCAATTTTTAAAAGTGTACGCCCGCAATAGTGGCATATACTTTGCTCACAAGGGTTTTCCGAGAGGCATACGATACATTCCTCGGTGTTCTTTCTGTTTTGCGTCTCAATGAAGGGAAAGGGGAGTCCTCGAAAACGGTAAACGGTATCGCCAATAGCAAAATCGTTCATGTGGAGCTGAATATCTCCCTCAAAGGGAACGGCAAAGCCTTGCTGACTACGCATACCGTACTCTCTCGCCTTGACACGCAGGTTTTTTCCGTCTTTGGTCACAATATCCAGCATGACCACGTGCTTCGTGTAGGGCCAGTACCGCACGCCCGTCCGATAGGAACCTGTCTCCTCTGTAATATGTACGGATGTAACCGTTCCAACCACGGTACTGTGAAGGAAATCCTTGGGAAGGCCAAGGAACAGGAAGGGCAGGAGTATGGAGGCTACCGTTACGATCACGTGAGTTACGGGATTTGTAAAGTAATTCCAGATGGCAATATTCACCGCAACCACGGCAGTATACCAAAGAAAGAGCTTAACCAAATAACCGATAGCTTTCCTCCGGATATACTGTTTTATATCATGGGGGAGAGTTATTTCGTTCATAATCCTTCTCCTTCAAATTGTGCTGATCTTTCTCGAATAACTGCGTCCGCAAAAGCGGGGGGCAGTCAGAGCCGTGTCGTGACCGAGCCGCGGCGAGACAGCTCCCGCGAAGCGGGTGAGTTCCGCCATAGGCGGGGGCAAATCACATCGGGTTACCGCCTACTCTCCTCCAGCGCCCTAACCTCCCCCTCGCTCAACATCCTCCACTCCCCCGCGGCAAGCGAAGGATCGAGGACCAGCGGCCCGAAGGTGATGCGCTGAAGCTTGGTGATCCGGTTGTGTCTGGCCTCCATCATGAGCTTGATCTGATGGTACTTCCCCTCGTGGAGGGTGATGCGGCCGCTGCTTCCCCGCTGTTCGGGGTCTTTTTCGTCCAGCTCCACCTTGCAGGGGGCAGTCACGTAGCCCCCGATGTCCACGCCCGCTTCCAGGGCGGTCACGTCCTCCTGTGAGAGGGAGAACTTCACCGCAAAGGCGTAGGTCTTGTCCACGTGGCGGGCGGGGGAGAGGAGGCGGTGGGAGAGGTCACCGTTATTGGTCAGGAGCATGAGGCCCGTGGTGTGCTTGTCCAGGCGGCCGCAGGGGAAGAGGGCGGGGCGGATGCGGCGCAGCTCCTCGGGTAGGAGGTCCAGCACCGTCTGCTCGCGGCCATCCTCGGTGGCGCTGACCACGCCGTCGGGCTTGTGCATGAGGATGTAGGTGAACTGTCGGTAGGTGACGGGCTGGCCCTTGAAGGTCACCTGTACGGTATCGGGATCCACCTGCATATCCGCTTTTCTCGCGGGAACACCGTCCACCAGCACCTCGCCCCCCCGCACGGCCTTGGAGGTCTCTGTGCGGGAGGCGATGCCGGCGAGGCTCAAATACTTGTCAAGACGCATGGACTTCATGCTCTTTCGGTCTCCTCAAAGGGATCCACGGCGTGAGCGAACACGGGCATGAGACGGATGGAGAAGTCGAACTCCTTCTCGGAGAGCTGCCAATGGGGATACAGGCCGGGGCCGCAGGAGTTGGAGCCGATGCCCGACTGGATCATGTCCAGGTTGACGCAGGTCTCCTTCATGGGGACCAGCTCGTAGTCGTGGGCGGTGTCGGTGAGCTGGGCGGGGGTGAAGTGGGAACAGTTGAAGCTGAAGTCCTTGCCCGTGGTCACGGCCAGAAGGCCCTGGCCCGCCACGGAGGACACCAGCATCCAGCGGGTATCGGCGTGGGCGCAGTTCTCCTGGGGACGGACGTAGTGCTCGAAGTGATCCGTGACGGTGGTCTCGAACAAGCCCTGGCGGGAGGCGTGGCGCTTGTCGCGGTAGCTCTCCACGGGGCCGCGGCCGAAGTAGCGGAGGCTCTCGTTCTCCTCGGGCATGAGGAACTCCACGCCGAAGCGGGGGAGGAAGGGAGCGTTGTCCGCCACCTTGGCGTGGTAGGACAGGGTCACGCCGCCCTCGGCATGGAAGGTGTAGGCGGCATCCAGCCACAGGAAGGGGCGCTGAACGGCGGAGCTCATGGAGAGCTTGGCGGTGACGGTGACCGAGGAAGCGTCGGAGGCGGTGACGGCGCACTCATAGCACTTGACAGCGGCGTCGCGGAATCCGCGGCCCTGCCAATGGTGGCGGATATTGCGATCGTTATCGGTGGGAGCGCGCCAGACCGTGGGCTTGATGACCGAGGCCAGCAGCTCGTGGCCATTCTCCACCATGGAGGTGATGAGGCCGTGGTAGCGGTCCACGGTGTAGGCGGCGGTGTTCGTCTCCACCGTGATGGTATCGGCGGTGGCGGTGTAGGTGATGGCGGCGTAGGGAGACATGGTCTCGGCCATGGGGGTGGGAGCGGGTCTCTCGGCGGGGATGGCCATCTGGTGGAAGCCCACCTCAAAGCCCACGTCACCCCAGGGGGTGGCGGTGTTCCGGTAAGCGGTGATAGTCACGTAGCGGTCGCCGTCGGTGTCCCAGGCCTCGGCGGGGATGACCAGCTCGGCGGTCTCCTGGGGCTCCACGGGGAGGAGGGCACGGCCGCTGGCTACGGTCTCACCGTTGCGCTCCACGGTCCAGACGAAGTCCAGATCCGACAGGTCGGTAAAGTAGCGGAGATTCTTGATGATAACCTTGCCCGTGGCGGGGTCAAAGCTCTCCACGCGGAAGGGCTTGATGACCTGCTTGTACTCCATGAGACCCGTGTGGGGGCGACGGTCGGGGTAGACCAGGCCGTCCACGCAGAAGTTGCCGTCGTGGGGGTGATCGCCGAAGTCGCCACCGTAGGTGAAGTGGGGATCGGCGATGCGGTTGTCGCCAATGGCGGCGGAGTGGTCGATGAACTCCCAGACACAGCCGCCCATGAAGCGGTCCTCGGCGTAGATCATATCCCAGTACTCCTTCAAACAGCCGGGGCCGTTGCCCATGGCATGGGAGTACTCGCAGAGGAACAGGGGCTTGGTGTAGATGCGGCGGTCAAAGTAGGTGGAGCGGATATCGTTGGGAGAGGGGTACATACGGCTCTCCACGTCGATGAAGTCGTACTCCAGAGCATCCCCGATCTCCTCGTCGGTCTTGCCCTTCATGTCACCCCACAGGCGGTCGGCGGAGCGGCGGGATGCGTCCTCACAGTGGACCAGGCACTTGGGATCGCGGGCATGGAGGTACTCGCTCATCCTGCGCTGATTCTTGCCAACGCCCGACTCGTTGCCCAAGGACCACATGAGCACGCAGGGGTGGTTCTTGTCCCGCTCGAACATTCTCTCCACCCGGTCGAGGTAGGCGGCGGTCCATGCGTCGCTGTCGGTGAACTCGTCCCAGTTGCCCACCATGGCCATGCCGTGGGTCTCGATGTCGGTCTCGTCGATGACGTAGAAGCCGTACTCGTCGCACAGGGCGGTGAAGCGGGGATCGCCCGGGTAGTGGCTGGTGCGGACGCAGTTGATATTGTGCCGCTTCATGATCATGAGGTCGCGGATCATGTGCTCCACGGGGGTAGCGGAGCCCAGGATGGGATGGCTGTCGTGGCGGTTGACGCCCTTGAGCTTGATCTTCTCGCCGTTGAAGTAGAGGACGCCGTCCTTGATCTCGACGTTGCGGAAGCCCACCTTCACGGGAACCGTCTCACCGCCGCAGGTGATGAGGAGGGTGTAGAGGTTGGGCTCCTCGTCGCACCACAGCTCGGGGGCGTCCACGAGGAAGTCAATGGTTCCCTTCCCCTTGATGAAGAGGCTTCCCGACTCGATCTGCATCCCGTTGGGGCGCAGGAGCTTGTACTCCACCAGGGCCTCACCGTTGACGGTGATCTCGGTGGGACAGAAGCCGCGGGTATAGGCCTCGTTGACGGCGGGGCGGGCGTGGATATCCACGATGTGGACGGGATCGCGGAGGAGGAGGAAGACCTCGCGGAAGATGCCCGACCAGCGGTACTTGTCCTGGTCCTCCAGGTAGGTGCCGTCGCACCATTTCAGCACCAGCACCTGGATGAAGTTCTCGCCCTCGTGCAGATACTTGCTGACCTCAAACTCCGAGGTCATGTGGCTGACCTGGCTGTAGCCCACGAACCGGCCGTTGATGAAGAGGTAGAAGCAGGAGTCCACGCCCTCGAAGTTGAGGTAGACCGACTTATCCTCCAGCATGGCGGGGTGGAGCTTCACCGTACGGCTGTAGAGGCCGCAGGGGTTATCGTCGGGGACGAAGGGCGGGTCTACGGGAATGGGGTAGGCCACGTTGACGTAGTTGGGTGTATCGTAGCCCCGACCGAGCATGGTCTGCCAGGAGCGGGGGACATTGATCTTTTGGCTGTCCGAAGCAAAGCCCTCCGCCGTGAAGTCGGGGAGGTCGCGCAGGGACGGATAGTAGGTGAAGTCCCAGTCACCGCAAAGGGTGATAAAGCGGTGAGAGGCGTTGCGGTTGCCCGCCATAGCGGTCTTTTCGTTCTGGTAGGGGATGAAATAGGCGCGGGGAGCCTCACAGCCCACGTGGAGGGTGGAGGGATCCTGATGGTAATTGGCCTTGATGATAAACTCGTTCATGGTGACCGTATCCTTTCGTCGGGTATTGGATCATAGGTGCTTATATCATACCATTTTTTCTGTGAAAAGTCAATGTTTTTGTGTGAATTTCAGGGGAATACTTGACAGAAATCGGGTGAAATGCTACAATATACATATACCGACAAAATTCCCGAAAGGAGAGCACCATATGTCACTCTACACCGTCCGCACCGCTCCCTCCGCCGAGCGCGCGCCCCTGACCGTCTTTTCCTCCTTCGAGGAAGCCCGCGCCTTCGCCGATGAGAATATCCTCTACGGTAGCGCCGTCTACGACACCGCGGGGCGGATGCTCTACGCCGCGGGAGGGGAGATCGGCTCCACCATCCTCTACCACGCCAAGTGCATCTGCGACACCATCCGCGACGAGGGATTCGTCTACGGCCACGCCCCCATCAATCCCGCCTTCAACCACGATGCCCGCATCATCAGCTGTGACCGTCTGGTGGATTGGGTCCTGTACCGCGCGGGCTTTACGGATCAGCCCTACGTCCACGGCAAATGCGTCAGCGGCCCCTGGCTGACCGATTGGTGCCTGGAGCAGGGCTTTACCCGCATCGACAGAGTGGAGGACCTCCTCCCCGGTGACGTGATCTTCGTCCGTCCCAACCAGAACGGCGATCCCCTGCACACCTTCATCTACGCGGGCAAGGGAGAGGAAGAGGGGATGCACTACCGCTACGACGCGGGCAAGAACGAGCGCATCCGCAGTACCCAGCCCTCCTGCGAGCCACTGAACGACTTCATCTGCGCCTGCCGTGCCCCCTCGGTGCGTCCCATCGTGGTGCCCGCCCTCTCCTTTACCTACGGCGGGACTCCCTTTGTTGAGCTGGAGGTCACGGTGAGATACGAGGCCGACCGCGTGATCTACACCCTCCCCGACGGTGTGGAGCTGACGGTGGTCACGGAGTTCCTGCAGGACTACGGCGTGACCCGCTGGACAAACCACTGGCGCAATCCCACCGACCACAGAAGCGCGTTGATCGAGAATCTCTGCGACTGCGATCTGACCATCCCCATGGCTCCCGACCCCGCCCGCACCCGCCGCAACAAGCAGTACACCTGGGAGCCGGGGACCCTCCGCCTCTTCATCTCCGACGGTGCCAACATCAACGATCACGATCACACCGTCACCCCCCACCGTATGTGGGCGGGGGATCACAAGGAGGTCTGCAACCAGGCGGGACGGAGCGGCATGGGTACCGCCCCCTTCTTTGAGGTCAACGAGGGCGGCGATCACCAAAACGGCATGCTGACCGCCCTGGGCTGGACGGGTCAATGGAAGGCTTACTTTGACCGCGGGGAAACGGATTTCCGCATCCGTCACAGCCTCCCCGAGGTCTCCCTCCGCATGGAGCCGGGGGAGTCCTTCCGCACCGCCTCCGCCACCGTCATGCCCTACCGCGAGGGGCAGGTCAACGCCCACAACCTCTGGCGGCGCTACGTCCGCGAGGCCGTGTCCCCCATGGGTCGCTTCAAAGGCGAGCGGGGGACCCAATGCCCCTTCTCCGCCATCTTCTGGGGCGGTATCCCCTCCGACGAGCTGATGGAGCGCTGGGAGGGTATCCTGTCCCACGGGCTGGATGCCTTCGATTACTGCTGGGTAGACGCGGGCTGGTACGAGCCTCTCCGCTCCACCACCACCGCCACCCAATCCGCCGACTGGGGCAACGTGGGCACGTGGGAGGTCAACAAATTCTACCACCCGGGGGGCTACCGCGACGTCACCGACTTCCTCCACGAGCGGGGCATGAAGTTCCAGCTCTGGTTCGAGCCTGAGCGGATGCGGCGGTCGGTCTGTGAGTGGACCGACTACCTCTGGACGGGCAGCCCCGAGGACAACGACGTGCTGATCGACATCGGCAAGGACGAGGTTTGCGATCAGCTCATCGAGCGCATCTCCAAGGTGATCGCCGAGGTGGGGGTGGACTGCTACCGCCAGGACTTCAACTTCAACCCGCTGGCCACCTGGACCCGCGCGGATCGGGATGCCGATCCCAACGGTGAGCGAAAGGGTGCCACCGAGATCCATCACATCAACAATCTCTGGCGGTTCTGGGACGCTCTGCTGGAGCGATTCCCTCACCTGCTCATCGACGACTGCGCGGGGGGCGGCCACCGCATCGACATTGAGATGCTGTCCCGCTCGGTGCCCCTGTGGCGGAGCGACTACCAATGCACCTGGGACTGCTGTCCCGAGGTCAACCAGAACAGCAATATGCGGGCGGCCTGGTGGTATCCCTACTCGGGCATCGGCTACGGCCCCACCCTGGGGGACACCTACAGCTTCCGCAGTGCCTACACAGGCGGCATGACGGTGCGTACCTGGGAGCATGCCGACCCCGAATGGCGGGTAGGGGGCATGAACGAGCCATTCGACTGGGCTAAGAAGTATTTCGGCGAGTACGCCCGCCTGCGCCACTACTTCGCCGAGGATTTCTTCCCCCTTATTCCCCCCTCGGACATCAACACCACCTGGGTGGCCTCCCAGTACCATGCCCGCTCTAACGGAAGCGGTCTGATCCTGGCCTTCCGCCGCGCCATGTGTCCCTATGAGCAAGCCCACGTGGAGCTTGGGGGCATCGACCGCAGACGGAATTACGTCTTCACCAACGAGGACACGGGGGAGAGCTTCACCGTGGCGGGCACTACCCTGCTGGCGGAGGGTCTGACCCTGACCATCCCCGAGAAGCGGCAGTCCCTGCTCCTCACCTACCGCGAGGCGTAAGGAATGGAAAAGATCATGGAAGCATTCCCCTACAAGCGGGTCGCCGTCATCGGCTGTCCCGGGGGCGGCAAGTCCACCTTCTCCCGCGCCCTCCGCGACCGAGTGGGGCTGCCTCTGTACCATCTGGACGCCATCTACTGGAGGGATGACCGCACCACTCTCCCGAAGGAGGAGTTCCGCGCCATCCAGCGTCAGATCATCGGGCGGGACGAGTGGATCATGGACGGCAACTACGGCTCCACCGTTGAGTGGCGGATCGCCGCCTGCGATATCCTGTTCTTTCTGGACTACCCCGCCGAGGTGTGTCTCGCGGGGGTCCGCGCCAGGAGGGGGCAGAAGCGGTCGGATATGCCGTGGGTGGAGGAAGGGGAGGACACCGAGTTTCTGGAATTCATCCGCGCATTTGAGACCGAGAGCAGGCCGAGGATATTGGAATTGTTGGAGAAGTACCCCGACAAGGCGGTGGTGAGGCTTACCTCACGGGATGAGGCGGAGGAGTATTTAGAAAAGTTGGAGAAATGAGAAAATACCGATGATCGGGGGCCCGGGGCGGGGCGGTCATCGGTATTTTGTTTTGGGGTTTTTAGGGCTACGCCCAAATTCCGAATTAGCTCGATAAGCCCAAATTCCCCCACAAAAGCGCCCTCTCAACACCGTATTGGGAGGGCGGTTTCGTATCAGCGGATATGCTTCCAGCCGCAGTCATTGCGGATGAATTCCGACAGGTCTTCGATATAATCCAGATCCACGCAATAATAGTTCAAATAGACGATCTCGCGGGTCTCGTCATTGGTGGCGATGAGATATAGACATTTGGGATAATAGACCTCACCCTCGTACACTCCTTCAATGGACAGAACCCGGAATTCGTACCCGTCCAGCTCGGCGGTGGGAGCGCAGGTATGATCGCGGATGACCATGGTTTCTGTCTGGAACACGTAACGCTCCGCCAAGGCGGCCTTCTCACGCTCGTATTCCTCGGGACTGTACCGACAGATCAAAGAGTCCGACTCGTCAACAAAGATGAGGAGCGAGGATTCGTAATCGTAATAGGTCAAATCCTCGGGATCACCGATCTCGGCGAGATCGGGCAGGAGAGGGTACTCCTCCCGAATGGCGGCGTAGGGCTCCTCCAGCTCGTCCGCGCTGTACTGCCGGATGATCCGATGCTCTCCGAAGAAAGTGAAGCCCAAAAACAAAATCACGAACCAAGCCGACAACGTAATTGCCAGTGTCACCCTGACCGAGCGTTCCATTTTCACAGCGAACATGAGAAGCCCGAAAAGCAGGATATAGCATAGGGGGATCACGAGATGAAACGCAAAGAAAGCGGGGCTGAGGCTTCCTCCCTCCGCACGGAGCTTCACTCCGTCAATGGCAATAAGAAGCGGGATCACGCTGGCGCACAGGAAGGGGATCAACCGTGACGGCGCAAATCGTTTTTCAGTCATTTTCATACTCCTTTCATTTTCTGATATGCAGGGCACAAATTGCCTTTCACCTATATAAGACACCAAAAAATCAAAAACCTTACAGGATTTTCAAAAAAGTTTGATTTTTTAGATTTTTTCAGAATATCCACCGCAACAGTGCCAGCATCGTGGCACACACGTGCATCCCCACCACCAGCGCGGCAACGGCCTCCGCGGCGTAGAGGATCAGCGGCCACCGTCGGGGCTCGTGGCGGTACCACAGCCGCAGAGTCAGATACCCCAAGGCAAGGGTAATCCCCCCTGCAAGGAGAACGTTCAGGGCCAGGAAGGGCGTGAACCGAGGGTACTGATCCAGCCCCATCCCCACGATGATGAGCAGGTCAAGGGTGCAGTAGACCGTCCATCCCGCCGCAAGACCGCAGACAGGGGCGGCGAGGTGGGGGAATATTCGTTTCATTCCTCATACCCCGCATCCCGCAGAGCCTCCCTCGCCCGCAGGGTCACGAGGTTATGCTCGTACCATTTCATTTTCTCCAGCTTTTTGGCGGAGTCGGTGAGGTATTCCTCGGTATTGGCGCGGACGCGGGCAAGCTGCTCCTCGGAGAATTCCACGGGGGTTTCGGGGGTGTAACCCGCCTGTTCGGTGGTCTCCATGAACTCCAGGGCGGGGAGGACTCCCGCATATCCGCAGTCCTCCAGCACCTCCCCCTGCATGGTGCGGAGGTTGCCGTCCAGGGCGGCATTCGCGTTATACTTCATGATGAGGCTGTCCACGTTGACCACCGAGATGGCCACGAAGAAGACCAGGAAGACAGCCAGCAGGGTCCCCGTCAGGTTCATGCGGGCAAAGAGCTGACGGAGGATCACCGCCACGAAGCAGACCGCCAGCAGGAGCATGAGCCAGGTGGCGTAGGTGCGCTTGTGGGTCATGCCGTAGGTGTCCACGTAGAGGAGCATCTTGGCCACGGCGGTGGCGATGAGGATGAGGGTGGAGAGGGCCATGACCGCCATGTAGATGCGGGTGACGGGGTGGGTGCGGTCGCGGTTCGGCTTGTCGGGGTTTTCGGGGCGGCGTTTGGTCAGGAGGGAGGCTCCAAGGGACAGGATGGCGTTGATGACCGCCACCGCCAACAGCTGGAAGAAGCCCTCTCTGGCGTAGTCCGAGAAGGTCAGCTCCTCGGGGCGCACACCCGTGAAGGCGGATACGTAGTAGTCCCACTGGGAGACGAAGAAGATGATATAGATGATCAGAATGGGGGTGAGGGTCGCCGCCACCATGGCCACGGGGAGGACGTGGGCACCGTCGGACTTGGGGAGGGCGGGAGTGCTTGCGGGAGCCTCGGCGGGGTCGGTCTTCTTCCCCTTCCTGTGCTTGCCCGCCAGGATCGCGCCGAACATGAGCGCGCCTACGAGGATACCCAGACCGATGTTGCGGAGCTGGCGGAAGATCTCGTCCGCCGAGAAGATCTCGTCCAGGATGTTGTCCATAATGGAGGAGAATCCGTCGTCGTAGGACAGAAGCAGACCCACGATGAGGGTGGGGATAAACGCTATGACGAGACCCAAAAGGATCCAGCCGAGAGTCGCGCTTCCCTTGCGGGGGCGGGGGGTGCCGTCGGGGTTTTTCCTGGCACCGAAGAGGGCAGAGAAGAGGTTGGCGGGGGCCTTGAAGGGCATGGCGAAGGTGGCGGTCAACAGCTCGCCCACGAAGTACTGTCCCGGGGCGCGCTCGCGGGAGTTGCCCGTGGCGGTGAAGACCAGATAGAACCAGGCGAGGCAGTTCCAGAGGTAGACGCAGTTGATGATAGCCTTATTGGTGGTCAGCACCATGGAGAGGGAGAGGGCAAGGCTCACGATGACCGTGATAATCCCCCGCGCCGAGAGTCTGCCGCCCACGGACTTGCGGGTGAGCAGGATAGAGCCGCCTACGAAGAGGATGACCTCAAAGCCGAAGGCCAGGAGGGGATGCTCCATGACGGGGGTCACTGCACAGAAGAGGTAGCCCGCGACCCAGAGGATCAGG
>JAFULU010000360.1 GCA_017483125.1 Clostridia bacterium | reverse complement strand
GTCTCCTTCAACAAGGTCTTCGCCAAGCTGGGAAGCGACATGAAAAAGCCCGACGCCGTCACCGTGATCCCCCCCGACACCTTCCGCGAGGTCATCTGGCATCTGCCCGCCTCGGATCTTTTGGGGGTGGGACGGGCCACGGCTCCCAAGCTGGCGGTACTGGGCATCCACACCATCGGGGATCTGGCGCGGTATCCCCGTGAGTGTCTGGCCGTCAAGTTCGGCAAGTGCGGGGAGGAGCTGTGGCGGTTCGCCAACGGGCTGGACACCTCGGCGGTGGTCTCCCGCGACCCCGAGGCCCTGGACAAGACCGCGGGCCACGGCATCACCACCCTGAAGGATCTGGTCAACGACGGGGAGGTCTGGCCCGTCATGCTGGAGCTTTCTCAGGACGTGGGGCACCGTCTCCACGTTTACGGCAAGCGGGCTACGGGGGTGGCCATCGCGGTGCGGGACAATCGGCTGTTCTCCCGGCAATGGCAGTGCAAGCTTCCCTACCCCACCCGCAGTCCCTCCCGCATTGCCGAGGAGGCCTTTCACCTCTTTGAGAAAAGCTACCCGTGGCGGCATCCCATCCGCTCGGTGACGGTGCGGGCCATCGGTCTGATCCCCGAGAACACCCCCTACCAGCTGGATCTCTTCACCGACGCGGCGCGGGTGGAGAAGAGGGAGCGGTTGGATCGGACGGTGGAGGCTCTGCGGGAGCGGTACGGGGAGCGCATCATCCGTCAGGCGGTGCTTCTCCACAACCCCAAAATGCCCGGGGAGGACGTTCTGCGCAGGATCATCTGACAGATATTGGGGTGAAATTTGTCCCTCTCCTTCTTTTTCGGTGTTTTTTGTGAGAATTTTCGGAAATTCCCTTTCTTTTTTTTCACGGATATGGTATAATAATAGTGTATCTGCACATTTTTCAAAAAGGAGTCACGACATGGCCAAGCTCTACTTCAAATACGGCGCGATGGGGTCCTCCAAGACCGCTCAAGCCCTCATCACCAAGTTCAACTACGAGGAGCGAGGCATGAAGGTCTGGCTCATCAAGCCCGCCCTGGACACCCGCGACGGCGAGGCGGTCATCCGCTCCCGCATCGGCCTGGAGGCAAAATGCTTCCCCATCGGCCGCGAGGTGGATCTGCTGGCTCTCTACCGGGAGGGCTACACCGACTACGACGTCATCATCGCCGACGAGTGCCAGTTCTTCACCGAGGCGCAGGTGGACGCCCTTCGCGTCATTGTCAACGACCACAACATCCCCGTTCTCTGCTTCGGTCTGCGCACCGACTTCCTCTGCCGACTCTTCGAGGGCAGCCGCCGTCTCTTTGAGGTGGCCGACTCCATCGCCGAGATCAAGACCATCTGCTCCTGCGGCTCCAAGGCCACCGTCAACGCCCGTCTGGACGGGAATATGCGGGTGGTCACCGAGGGCGCCCAGGTCATGCTGGGGGGAAATGATTGCTATCTGGCCATGTGTCATAAGTGCTGGCAGGACGCGATCCGGGCGCAGAAGAACAAATAAATTGCAGTTTATCGG
>JAFULU010000359.1 GCA_017483125.1 Clostridia bacterium | reverse complement strand
TAGTAGACGTCCAGATAATGCTCGTCTCCCGTGACGGCGTACATGACGGGGAAGAGCTTGAAGCTCTGCTGGGCGTTGACGATGTGGTAGGTACCCATCCACGCCTCCTCGTCGTAGGCCGTTTCCCAGTCGAAGGTCTGCTTATAAAGCTCCTCGCAGAGGTCAAGCAAGGACTCGTCCCCCGTCTTCTCGTAGAGCCACAGCACCGCGAGGATGTTGTCCCCGCCGCGGACTCTCGCCCAGGAGGTCAGCTTTTTGGTCTTCAGTGCCTCGGCCTCCCACGCGAAGTAGTTTTGCAGGAAGGGGATCACCCGCTCGTCTCCCGTGGCGTCGTGGTACAGCTCCAGGGCCATGAGCATGGGCATCAGGGGCCAGTAGTCCAGCTTTTCGGGGTCGTTCGCAAAGGGACCGAAGGCACCGCTCTCGACTTGACTTTGAAGCGTCCAGTCGATCCACTTCCGGGCTTGCTTCTTCATGTCCTCATCGTTCAGCACGTAGGCCGAGGCGATGAGACCGCGGGTATAGTAGGTGCCTCGCTCCCAGCTCTCGCCCGAGCCGCCCAGCCAGCCCGAACGGTTGTCCCCCTCGGACTTGCAGTCGGGGGACAACGACTCAAACTGCTTGGTCACGTTTTCGGCCTGGAGGAGCAGCTGATTCTTCAGCCAGCTTGCGGCCTGAACCTGCCCCAGGGGAAGAGGAGAAAATTTCATGTTATCTACAGCTCCTTTCGTGGTAACGAGAACGTCCCGCGGCTCGCCGAGCAGGATGGGCGGCTCGGTCTCGGCCTCGGTTTCGGAGCCGGATCCCGTGGACGCGGATGTGGGCGGTTCTGTATCGGTTTCATGGACGTGCGAGGTGGTGTTGCCGGGTGTCACGCCTCCCGTACAGGCGGTGGCCGCCAGCATGGACAGGGCGAGCAACAGGCAAAGTATGCGTGAAAGCAGTCTGGACATAACGAACCCTCCTTTACAGTCATCTTCATTGTATCACAGATCTGAATAAAATTACAGGAATATTTCCGCAAAAAACCTTGCAAAAATCAAACATACGCGGTATAATAAGAGCATGATCCGTAAGGAGGTGAACGCCGTGTCCATTGGCATATCCATGCAAACTGTTCCCACCTACCGCCTGTCCGCCTTCCGCAAGTTCCTACCGGGCGAGCGGCACATCACCCGAGTGGAATCCGGCGATATTCTGCTTCTGATGCTGGACGGTGTGCTTCGCTTTACCGAGGACGGCGTACCCGTAGAGCTGACAAGAGGGGAATACTACATTCAAGAGAGGGGACTTTTGCAGGAGGGCCCCGAGGTCAGCGACTCTCCCTACTATTTCTACCTGCATTTCGGGGGCTGTGTCTGGAACGATGAAGCCCCCAACCTCCCCCGACGGGGCCGATTCGATCCCGAGGTCCTTCTTCCCCTTTTGCGGGAGCTGAACACAGCGGAGGATCGGGACGCGCCCCGCGTCGTTACGAACGGTCTGCTCTGCACCATTCTGACCCGACTGTACCGAGAGCAGGCCCGCGGTGAGCGTGACGCGCTGGTGGAGCACATGACACACCGCCTGACCCGTAATCTGCAAAGTCCCCCCTCCCTGGCGGAGCTGGCCGCCGAATTCCATTTCAGCGAGAATTACCTCATCCGCATCTTTCGGGAGGCCACGGGAACCACCCCTCACGCCTATGTGGGTGCCGCGCGCATCCGTAAGGCCAAGCTGCTCTTATCAACCGGCGACATCACGGCCGACCGTGTGGCCTACGAATGCGGATTCGCGGATTACGCCCATTTCTACCGTATGTTCCGCCGAAGCACGGGAACTTCACCCAGGGCTTACCGCCAACGCATGGTGAACGGGTCGGAGGGCGCGTAGATACCCGAAATACCGCAGGTCATGGACACGGGAAGGCGCACGCCGTACTTCACGGGCACCTCCGGATCCGTCAGCAAAGTGAAAAAAGGACCTGAACCGAACGTAACGTGTTCGATTCGGGTCCTTTTTTTCGGAATGCCCATTCATGCGCGCAACACTTCCCGCTCCATCAGATGGCCATAGGATCGGGCTGTCGGCTTCAGTTTTCCTGTTCGCGCCTCATTTCATCAGCTCGTCGGTAAGACGAATGATCTCAGAGGCGAGCTTTTTGCGCTTGGCCTTGACGATCGCGTTATAGATCGGATACGCAAGGCTCGCGAGAATTCCTCCCGCAACGCCGACGGTAATACCGATCATCATAGCCGCATCTCCCGATATGCCAAGGGCTTCCCCAAGCTCCGTCATGATCAGGCTCATGCCAAAGCCGAGGATCAGTGTACCGATCACACCGAAAAGAAGGGCCACGGCCTGGGCGGTATTGGTCACGCTGGCGTCCAATCGGCGCAGGCGAGCCATCTTGTCCTCAGCCTCGGTGGGAGCGGTGTATTTATCGCGGATGCGCTTCAGCTCGGCCTGCTCCTTGGCGGAGTAGGTGTAGGAAAAGCCGTTTTGATTGTTTTGATTATCCATTGGTTACCTCTTGATTCAGTTGCTTGAGTTTTCGGGTGCCCCTTGCGATCATGCCCACCGCCATACCGATCACCACGAGGATCACGGCGACACCCACCGACCCCAGCATCATCTTCCCCGTGAAGGGATCCATGGTGCCGTCGTTGAAGGTGGTGAGCATGGTGGAGGTCAGGGTCAGCATAGACACGCAGGCGGCGGCGAAGCTGATGGCTTTAGCGGCCGAGAATACGGGACTGCTGTAGCGCTTGTACTTCACCATGCTGACAATGGCTACCGCAAAAGTGGTGAAGGTGTAGGCCGCCATGGCGATGGCCGTGATCATGTGATGTTCAAAGGTGCGGTTCCAGTAGAGCATGAAGAAGACGATGAGGGAGAGGGCCAGGTTCATCACAAGGAAGACCCACCCGCAGGCGCGGTACTTGACAAGCTCGGTCCTCATCCTCTCGCCGGGGGAATATCTTCGCGTGTGGCTGACCAGAAAGTACCGCATGACGGCCAGACAGATATAGTACGCGCCGAGAGAGCCGAACCAGAAGGTGCGGTGGACGATGCCCAACCACATCTGGAACAGGCCGTACAGCACGTTCCACGCCAGCGACCCGAAGAGGGAGATATTCACCCGCAGGCGGGTGTCCTCCAGCCACAGCCGCGCGTAGCGGTTCTCGTTCTTGACGGTCTTGAAAAAACGGATCAGATATGGGATCTTGAAGCACCACACCGTCAAGGTGTAGGCGGCAAGAACGTATGAAATATAGGCGATAACCGATTCCGTTCCGATATACACCATTGACCCGACAAGCAGAATGGCAGAAACGGGAACAAGGATGATCATCACCGCCATAGGGGGAAACAGTAGGGCCTTACCGAGCTTCTTCCAATCCATTGTCCATCCTCCTGATCTTCACGATAAACGTTGTGCCGACACCAACGGCACTTTCCACGCCGATCTCGCCCTGCATAATGTCAACCACCCGTTTTACCAGCGGTAATCCGAGTCCGTTCCCCTGGGTCGCGTGGGAGGTGTCGCCCTGATAGAACTTTTCAAAGATATGCGCCCCCACCTCGGCACTCATTCCGCATCCCGTGTCGGTCACCTTTACGGTAGCATAGTCCCCATCCGCCGTAAGAGTAAGCGATACCTTGCCGCCGTCCTCGGTAAACTTGAAGGCGTTTGAAAACAGATTATTCCACACGAGGGAGAGAAGCTCCGCGTCGGCGGAAACCAGTACGCCCTCGGCAATATCGGTTTCGATCTCAATATTCTTTCGTTCCCAGGTGCTCTCATACTGCAAAAGGCTCTCGCAAAGCTGCTCCCCCAGGTCAAAGGCGGTAGGATTCGGGTAGATCTGCTGATTCTCCAACCGATTGAGCTTGAGAATATTGGTCATCATATCGGCAAGACGGCGGGAGGCGTCGGTGATCGCCTTTGCGTATTCCATCCTTTTTTCCTCGGGCAGA
Source organism: Clostridia bacterium (assembly GCA_017483125.1). Lineage (GTDB taxonomy): Bacteria > Bacillota > Clostridia > Oscillospirales > CAG-272 > CAMEON01. The sequence goes on along the minus strand of JAFULU010000359.1, from coordinate 258 downwards.
TCGGGCGTCTGCAAAAGGGTCCCGTAGTTCTGCATGACCGCGAGGGGAGTCTTCATCTCATGGGAGACGTTGGCGATGAAGTCGGTACGCAGGGTCTCCACCCCCGAAAGCTCGGCGGCCATGGCGTTGATGGCCTCCCCCACCCGATTGAAGCCCTCCATGCCCGAGCCGTGAAAGGGCTCCACGCGGGCGGAAAAATCCCCGCTCGTGATCTTTTCGGTGGCGTCGGTGATGACGCGGACGGGTCTGTCCACCATG
>JAFULU010000358.1 GCA_017483125.1 Clostridia bacterium | reverse complement strand
TTCTTACCATCGGTATGGTCGTTAATAAAGTTCCCGAAACATTGATGTCACCGGGAACGAGCCTTGCTCTTGACATTTACTATTTCGCAAGTCATGGTTATCCCGATGAAGCGGCGGCAACGGCTGTCGTGCTTCTTGTCTTTGTTATGATACTGAACCTGCTCGCAGGCTTTATCGGCAATCTGATAAAAAAATCTACGTATGGAGACGCAAAATGAATGAATTTATTGGCAGTATGGATATCACCGCCAAGGGCTGTAACCTTTACTATGGTGATTTCCACGCTTTGAAAAATATAAACATAGAGATTCCCGAAAAAAAGGTCACCGCTTTGATCGGACCTTCGGGATGCGGAAAATCTACTTTTTTGAAAATATTCAACAGAATGAATGACCTTGTGGAGGGCTGTCGCATCGAAGGCGAATACCGTATCGGCGGCGTTGACATCTTCGACAAGGAAACCGATGTGAACGTGCTTCGCAAGAACGTCGGTATGGTGTTCCAAAAGCCCAATCCGTTCCCGATGAGCATTTACGATAATATCGCTTTTGCTCCGAGAACCTTCGGCATTACAAAAAAGAGCGAGCTTGACGAGATCGTTGAGCAGTCGCTTCGCCGTGCAAGTATTTGGGACGAGGTCAAGGACAGACTTCGTAAGAACGCTCTCGGTATGAGTGGCGGTCAGCAGCAAAGACTTTGCATCGCGCGTTCTCTTGCCGCAAGTCCCAAGGTGCTTTTGATGGACGAGCCGACCTCGGCTCTTGACCCAATTTCCACGGGCAAGATCGAGGAGCTTATGGAAGAACTAAAGAAAGACCTGACCATCGTGATCGTTACGCACAATATGCAGCAGGCAACGAGAATTGCCGATAAGACGGCGTTCTTCCTTCTCGGTGAGCTTGTGGAGTACGGCAACACCGACGATATTTTCACTTCTCCGAGAGATGAACGCACCGAGCGTTATATTACGGGAAGATTCGGTTGATTTTGTAACAAATTTATGGTATAATATTAAGGAGATGGTGATATGTCTATCAGAAAGATATTTGAAGAAGAGCTTGCCGACTTGAAAACACAGCTTGTCGAGATGTGCAGACTTACCGAGCAGATGATCACGGATGCCATCACAGCGCTTGTAAATCGTGACCGAGAGCTTGGAAAAAGCATTGGCGTGATGGATAAGCGTGTAGACGAGTACGAAATGGCGATTGAGAAGAAGTGTATGCGTATCCTTCTCAAGCAACAGCCTGTGGCAAAGGATTTTCGTGAGGTGTCCACTGCGCTCAAGATGATAACCGACATTGAACGCTTCGGAGATCAAGCCGCTGACATTGGTGATCTTGTTTACACGATGCCGGGCGATGCTTATATCAAGAAGCTCACGCACATTACCGCTATGGGCAATCTTGCAGTCAAAATGGTCAGAGAGAGCGTGAATTCCTTTATTAACAACGATGAGGCTCTTGCAGACGAGGTAATTGCGCTTGACGATCAGATGGACGATATGTTCCTCTGTGTCAAGACCGACCTGATCGAGCTGATCAAAAAGGACGGCAGAAACGGCGACCAAGCCATTGAGCTCATGATGGTCGCAAAATACCTCGAGCGTATCGGCGACCATGCCGTAAACGTAGCCGAGTGGACGAAATATAACGAAACGGGGGTTCATCAAAAGTATTAATGGATGAAATTATCTATATTGTTGAAGACGATGAAGGCATAAGAGAATTATACGAAGGAGCTTTTGAAGGAGTATTCCTTACCAAAATGTTTGAGAACGGTAAGGACTTCTTTAGTGAGTTCACGAAAACTCGCCCGAGCCTCATTATTCTCGATATCATGCTTCCCGATATGGACGGCTACACCATTCTCACAAAGATCAGAGAAATGGACGAAAAGATCCCCGTCATTATCGTGAGCGCAAAATCCGACGAGATCAGTGCGGTCAAGGGACTGAACAAGGGTGCTGACGATTACATGACCAAGCCCTTTTCGGTGCTTGAGCTGATCGCCCGTGTCAAGACAAACATTCGCCGCGCAAACCTTTATGTGACAAGCCAAAAAGGCTTTGTCATTGACAATAACGTTTATAAGATCTTTTACGAAGGGCACGACTTGGGGCTTACTTTGAAGGAATTCAAGCTGCTTAAGATGCTGATCGCACGTGCAGGTGTTACGATCGAGCGCGAGGAGCTGTTCCGTGAGGTTTGGGGCGAGAGCTATATGGGAGAAACGAGAACGCTGGATATACATATCTCTCAGCTCCGCGACAAGATCACCGAATGCGGAGGCGGCGACGTGATCGTGACCGTGCGCGGTATCGGTTATCGCTTTGTAGGACAATAGTTTATGAAAAAGAAGATATTTTATAAGGTGTTTGCCGCAACGCTTGCCTGCGTTCTTCTGATGTTCGTGTTCGGCATCATTGCCGTTCATATGAATACGGACAATATTGTAAATGAACGGTTGAAAGAAGAAACCGAGCTTGCCGCAACGCTGATGAACGAGCAGAGCGACTTTGCTGTATTTAATAAATACTCGGACAACCTCGAGCTTCGTATTACGATTTTTGACACAGATGGTAACGTTCTTTACGAGAGCGACACAAAAGCACCTCTTGAAAATCACAGAGACCGCGAGGAAATCAAAAACGCCCTTGAAGGTAAGCCCGATACCGTGGAAAGATATTCGGAAACCTTCAAGTGCGATATGACCTATTATGCAACAAAAACCGCTCTTTCGGATGGTACCGAGGTTATTCTCAGGCTTGCGATAAGAAGCAGCCATGTTATTACGCCTTACTTTACCGCTATCATTCCGCTTCTCATTCTCGTTCTTGCCGTATCCCTGATTCTTTCCCTTGTCCTCTCAACCTTTATATCCCGTAATGTTTCATCCAAGGTGACAGAAATCGGGGAGAGCTTGAAAAGCTTGAACGAAGGACAGTACGCGCCGATCAAGACCGATATGAGCGAGCCGGAGCTGTTCGGGGTTCTGAATCAGATCAACGAGCTGAACGCGAACATTCACAGCCACATCCGTATCGCGGACGGTGAGCGGGTGAAGCTGAACGCAGTACTCGATAACGTTTCACAAAGCATTATCGCCATCGACAGGTACAAGCATATCGTGTTCGCCAATAAGCGCGCGTTTGAAATGTTTCGCGGATCGCATCATGACGTAGGCAGAAATCTTTTGTTTCTCATCGAGAAGCTGCCCGTTTACGAGCAGATCACCGCGCATATCGGGGAGGATTTCGCTTTCAACTGCGCTTACGACGACAAATTTCTGTCGGTAGTGATCACCAAGGTTACAAACGAGGTCATCTGCGACGATATTTCCGCTATCATTATCGTGACGGATATTACGAAAGAAAAGCTGATCGAGAAGCAAAAGAGCGATTTCTTTGCCAACGCTTCTCACGAGCTCAAAACACCTATTACGGTGATGCAGGGCTTTGCCGAGGTGCTGATGAACAAGGAAGGTATGGACGATACCTCCAAAAAACAGCTTGGACGGATCTATAAGGAATGCCTCCGCCTTGGCTCTTTGATTTCGGATATGCTGATGCTTTCCAAAATCGAAAGCGGAGAGGCTCCTATAAGAGCGCTTTCCGAGGTGTCTCTTGAGGATATCGCAAAAGAGGTTCTCGACGGGCTGTCCGAGAAGGCACAAAGCAGAAACATTACCGCAAATATCGTTGGCTCTGCCAAGATATGTGCCGATCAAGCCATGATTTTTGAGCTTGTAGAAAATCTTGTTTCCAATGCCATCAAATACAATAAGGACGGTGGCTCGGTAACGGTGTCCATTGCCGAAACGGACATAGGAGTTTGTCTTAAGGTTGAGGATACGGGTATCGGTATTGAAAAAGAGCATCTACCGCGCCTTTGCGAACGCTTCTACCGAGTGGATAAATCCCACTCCAAGCGTATCGGCGGCACGGGACTTGGTCTTGCCATCGTCAAGCACATTTGCGCTATTTCGGACGCAGAGCTTTCCATCGAAAGCGAATTCGGTGTCGGTACGACCGTTACAGTTTTGTTTCGGAAATAGGCATTTGGTCTATAACAACGTATAGCTTCACGGAATTCGATTTATACTAATTTGCAAATAGAACCTTGAAATATTACGTGGACTCGGTTTTCTTGTGGGGGCGCGGGGGTATTTGGGGTTACTTTTGAGGGCACTGGCGGCACCGAAAAGCACCAGTATGCCTCTCGGATTAAAGGACAAAAAAAGAAGAACCTAAGACAAACATCAGGCTATGCCTAGTGTTCGTTTTAGGTTCTTACTGGCGGAGATGGGGGAATGCCATTCATGTACACAACATTCTGTACTCCTTAAGATGGCTATATTATATCACAGAAATCCTTCCCTGTCAACAGATTCTTCCACCGTCGCCCCGCGGGGAATCACTCTTCCGCTTGCCTTTTCTTCCGCATCGCCGCCGCGATCACGTCGTTCACATTGTCTTGCTTGATGGCAGCAGGATACTTCTTGACCATTTCAGCAAGCGCTGCCCTCGCAGCCCGTTCATCCTCGCTGAGCTCCGCGAACAGGGCAGAGAGATCCTCGCAGGCAAGGATCCTCTCCAAAAGCCCCCGCGCGTGATCCGCCACGTTGTCCCAGCTGCCGTACAAATTCCGTACTGCCACGTCGATCTTTTCATAGGTCAACGGCTTGCCGGCCATCTGTTGCTCGTACACAATACCCGCTATGTCCGACAGATCCTTCTTGTACTGTCTTCCGGATACCAGCTTCATGGCTACAAGATACTCCGATCTGACGGTACGGATCCGGAGGACACCCGAAAAGGTTTTGTAATACTCGGAGTACTGTACGATCTTCGGGGTATACGAGGCTGTCTTTTTGAAATCATCATTGACCCAACCGTTGGGCAAGCCGAACTTATCACCCACGGCGTTGATTGCCTCTTTCATGATCGCGGGGGAATCGTAGCTAGCGTCAATATCGTAGGAAGAGGCACGAAACCCGTAATTGATCAGCACCGACGCGCCCCCAACCAGGATCATTTCCGCAGGTGCTCCGTGCCCTCTTTTCCGATACTCCTTGGCGAGTTCTTTCAAGTAACCTTCCAAATTTTCCTTCGTAAAAGGAATATCAATAGACATTTCGGACCTCACTTTCTACAATGTTGAATCGCAAAAATTCGGGGATCGCTTCCCTTTTGCATTTTTCCTTCGCGTCCGTATCCCCGTCCAATTTTGCCAGAAGCAGAATGTCTCTTGGATACAGCGGCTCCTTCAACGAATGGGTGCGGATCTCATCATATCTGGTACAAATCGGGATGCCGTGGATCCTGCTCATATAGTCCACCATCGCCAGCAGATAGAAAGCTTCGGGATACCATTTCTTGCTCCAGTATTTGCTGATTTCATCCTTTTGCAAGGTCTCAACAATGAAATCCAGTTCATCCCGATCCTTCACAAGATGGCACACGTTACTTTTGAAAATCTCAAAATCCGGCCGCGTCTCCATAGAGTCCGTCAGAAGCTCCTCCATGGAAACGTTCAGGATCTTTGACAGCTTATATACTGTTTCCGCCGAGCATTTCTCCAGCCTTGTTTTGCCACGCACCACCTCAGACAATGTTGTGTACGGAATACCGCTGAGCTTCGCGCACTGGTACATGGATATGTTTCTCTCTTTCAGCATGGCGTCAAGCATGGAATTCGCCTCCTTTCCTTGCTATTATTATAACGCTTTTCCGTTATACTGTCAATAGTATATGCGGATTTCGAGAAAAATTATTGCTATGTGGGGATAAAAGTATAGAAAAAGACCTGAACCGAACAACAATGTGTTCGATTCAGGTCCTTTTTGTGGCGGAGGGTATGAAACGTAAAACGACCCTTTTTGAATCATCTACATTCCACACCTCCGCTCAAACCCGCAGGGACAAGCCTCACAGGTCATACCGGCATTCGGAAGCCTTGCGTCAGGCTCGTTTCAAATAATATCTCTTGTAGGTGGTGACCATAGCCGTCGCTGCGCTTGCAGGATCGGACAACAGCGCGCTATCAATGGCCGTACCGCTCGTCGCGGTGGAGGAGGAGGTATACCACCAGCCCTCGGTGGTCTCAAAGCGGATCTCGGTCAACGCCGAGCAGTTGGCAAAGACGTTATAGCCAAACTTGACCACGCCGGCGGGAATAGTGACCGAGGTGAGGGCGGTACAGTTGTAGAAGGTGCCGGTCTCAAGAGCCGTCACGCCCGCAGGGATATTTACCGTGGTCAGGGACGTACAGCCCGAGAAGGCACTCTCGCCAATGCTCACGAGCCCTTCGGGAAGGGTGATCTCGGTGAGGGACGTACAGCTTCTGAACGCGTGCTTTCCGATGGAGGTAACGGTACTCGGGATGGACACCATTGCGAGGGACTGGCAGTTGTCGAATACGCCCTCGGCAATACTCGTGACTCCCTCGGGGATGAGAATGGCGGTCAGCTTTCGACAGTCGTACAAGAGGTTGTATTCCAGAGCCGTCAGGCTTGCGCTGAGCTTGACCGACTCCAGGGACCGACAGGTCGCAAAGGCGGAGGAGCCGATAGAGGTGACCGAATCGGGGATCACGATCTCTTGGAGCTTGGTGTTGTTGAACGCCGAGGATCCGATGGTGAGAAGCCCCTCGGGGAGCGTCACCCGCTCCAGAGCGGTGCAGACATAGAATGCGTTACCTCCCACAGAGGTCACACCGACGGGAATGGCGATCTCGGTCAGGCTCGTACAACTGTCAAAGGCGTTATTGCCGATGGAGGTCACCCCATCGGGAATGATGATGGACGTCAAGGCCTTACAGGATCTGAAGGCGCTCGCGCTGATGGCCGTGATGTTTTTGCTGAGGGTAACGTTTGCCAGCTTTTCGCAGTAAGCGAAGGCATGCTCGTCGATCAGGGTCACGCTGTCGGGGATCACGATGGCGGTGAGGGACTTACAGCTATTGAACGCGCTGTAGCCGATCTTGATCAAGCCATCGGGCAGGTCGATGGAGGTGAAGGGACAGTTGTTGAAGGCGTACCGTTCAATGCTGATAAGAGTGCTCGGCAATGTGACCGAGGTAAGATCATAGCAGTATTGGAAGGCGTTTTCGGGGATGACGGTGACACCCTCGGGAATGGCGATGGAGGTAAGGGCATTGCACTTGTAAAACGCATATTTCCCGATGGTCCTGAGGGTACCGGGCAGGGTGATATCCGAAAGCAGGGTACACTCGGAGAACGCTTTCTCGCCGATGGTCACGAGTCCTTCGTGCAGGGTCAGGTCGGTGAGCTTGACACACTTTTCGAATGCGGCCTGTCCGATCTCGGTGACGTTCGCGGGGATCTCCAGAGAGGCAAGAGCGGAGCAGTTGGAGAATGCCCACGTGGGAAGCACTTTGACACCCGAGCCAATGGTAACACTCGTTAAAGCGTTGCAATCGCTGAATACACTTTGTCCTAGGGAGGTCACACTGTCGGGAATGACGATGGAAGAAAGTGCCTTACAGTAACGGAAGGCGTCCTTACCAATGGCAGTCACGCCCGCAGGGATCTGAATGCTCGCGAGGGCATGACAGCTGTTAAAGGCGGATTCGTCAATGCTCGTCAGGGTCGTTGGGAGCGTTACCGAAGTCAACGCCTTACAGTATTGGAAGGTGCTGCGCTGAATACTCGTAACTCCCTCGGGGATGACCATCTCGGTCAGCACCGAGCAGTTGTTGAAGGCGTATGACCCAATGGAGGTAAGGGTGTCGGGGAGCCGGACGCTCGCGAGCTTGCTACAGCCGTTAAAGACCGATTGACCGAGGCTGACGAGACCATTAGGAAGGGTTACGGCGGTCAGCGCGGAGCAGTTGGAGAAGGCTTCATAGCCGATGCTTTCAAGACCCTCGTTGAATACGACGGATTCCAACGCGCGGCAATCGGTGAAAGCCCTTTGACCGATACTGCGCACGCTTACGGGAACAGTGACGGTCGTCAGCGCCCTTGCGCTACTGAACGCGTAGTCCGAGATGATCGTGAGGCTTTCGGAGAGGGTGATCTTCTCCAGAACGGTACAGCCGTAGAAGGCGTAGGCATCCATGAAGGTGATGCTGTCGGGGAGAGTGACCTCTGTGAGGAGGGTGCAGTTGGAAAACGCGCCGTATGCCAGGGTGGTCACCGCCGCGCCGTTGTAGGTGGCGGGGAGCAGGATCTTTGACGGCATATCGTTCTTGTTCTTCATCTTGATGGAGTAGGTGCCGTCGGCAAGCTCTGTAAAGGTGAAGTAATCCGAGTGAGTCAGACCGCAGTATACGCAGTTGCCGCCCTCGTATTCGTGATCCTTGACCTCAACAAAGCTGTCCGCGCGCACATCGCCGCAAAGGTTACAGGTATGGGTTGTGTAGCCTCGCTCACCGCAGGAGGCAGGAGTGACAACGGCCGTATAAGTGTGCCCCGTGGCAGGAATCGTCTGCTGAGCGGCGAGGACTTCGCCGCAGACCGAGCATTTCTTGCCGGCGGTCAGACCGGAGGCGGTACAGGTGGCGTTCACGGCGGGGATGATCTCTTCGGTGTGGCCGAGAGCCAATACGGTGTGCTGTGTTTCAAGAATCGCATGGCAAACCGAGCATTTCACGCCCTCGGTCAGTCCCTCCTCAGTACAGGTAGGCGCGACGGCGGGGATGGTTTCATTGGTATGACCCGTTGCAGGGACGGTCTGCTGCGCGGTGATGATCTCATCGCACACCGAGCATTTCGTGCCCTCGGTCAATCCCTCCTCGGTGCAGGTGGAGGCTACGGCGGGGATAACAACCTCGGTGTGACCCGTGGCGGTCACCTCGCTGTCGGTGTAGGCATGACCGCAGACCGAGCAGGTATGGGTGGTGTAGCCGCCCGTGGTACAGGTGGGAGACATCACGACAGAGCCGTAGCTGTGCCCCGTGGCGGGGATCCGTCCCTGGGAGGTGAGGATCTCATCGCAGACCGCGCACTTCACGCCCTCGGCAAAGCCGTCCTCGGTACAGGTGGGGGGAACGGCGGTCAGGGTCTGCTCGGTGTGGCCCTTGGCGGGGGTCTGGCTGTCGGTATAGGTATGATCGCACTTGGTGCAGGTGTGGGTGGTGTAGCCCTCTGCGGTACAGGTGGGAGCCGTCACCACAGAAGCATAGCTGTGCCCCGTGGCGGAAACCGTAGTCTGCGCAGCGAGAATCGCGTTACAAACAGAGCAGTGCCTGCCCTCGGTCAGTCCCGTCTCGGTGCAAGTGGGAGCCACGGCGGCGTCGATCACCTCGGTGTGACCCGTAGCGGCTACCGTCTGCTGTACCGCAAGGACTTCGCCGCAGACCGAGCATTTTTCGCCCGCGGTCAAGCCCGTCTCGGTACAAGTGGGCAGAACGGCAGGGATGGTCACCTCGGTGTGACCCTTGGCGGGTGTCTGTCCGTCGCTGTAGGTATGGTCGCACTTGGTACAGGTGTGGGTGGTGTAGCCATTCGTGGTACAGGTGGGGGCGGTCACCACGGAATCATAGCTGTGTCCCGCGGCGGAGATGGCCCGGAGCTCGGTCTTTCCGCACTTTTTGCAGGAACGAACTCTGGTTCCTTCTTCGGTGCAGGTTGCTTCCCGAACGGTTTTCCATTTTCCGAACGCATGGCTACATTCAGGCTCGGACACTCCCGAAAAGTGCATGGTGGCGTTCAGGAGCGGATCATTATACAGCCCGATGTCGATTTGATTCCACTCTGCTTGGGTGCCGTCATAGTACACGTCGGTGAGGTGATCGGTGTTGAAGAAGGCGGCCTCTCCGATAGCCGTTACGCCGGCGGGAACAGAGATCTCAGTCATGGCAGGACAGTTCGAGAAGGCGTACTCGTCAATGAAAGTCAGGCTGTCGGGAAGGGTGACGGTTGCGAGGAGACTGCAATCCATGAAGGCATCATGGCCGATGGAGGTCACGCCCTCGGGGATCGTGACGGACACCATGCGATCGCAATCGTAGAAGGCGTATTCCGGAATGGCGGTCAAGCCCTTGGACAGCGAGACGAATGACATAGAGTAGCAAGCGTAGAACGCGTAGGCTCCGAGAGACGTGACGCTGTCGGGAAGGGTGATGAGGGGAAGGGCTTCACAATTCTGGAAGGCACCCTGTCCGACGTGGGTGAGGGTATCGGGGAGGATCACTCTGGTCAGGCTCGTGCAGAGGAAGAAGGCATTATATCCGATGGAGGTGATGCCCCTCGGGATCATGACGGTTTTGATGCTCGTACAAACCGCGAAGGCCTGATCGCCGATGGCCGTCACGGTATCCCCCTTGGGGCTGACCGTGGGAATCACCACGACAGTATCCCTGCAAGTACCCATGCCGCTGACGTAGCAGGTACCGTCGCCGTTGGAGGTGAATTCCAATCCGACCGAGGGAGACAGACTGAACTCCCCGCACAAATAGCAAACGCCCTCAATAAATACGTGGTCAATGGCCGCGATCTGGCGGATCTCTATGGAACCGCAGGCAAGGCAGGAACGGGACGCCGAGCCCTCCTGACCGCAGGAGGGGGCCTTGACCTCGTGCCACCTGCCCATCTCGTGCCCCAGAGCATCCACGTAGTTGCCCACGGTGGTCAAGCCGCAAACGCAGCTTCGGGTGGTGTAGCCCTGCTCGGTACAGGTGGGGGGCGTGACTACACTGGTGTATTTATGCTTGATACGGGGGGTAAAGTTACTCTCATAGGTATGCCCGCAGGTACAGGTATAGGTGGTGTAGCCCACCGAGCTGCAGGTAGCGGGCGTTACCTCGGTTTGATACTGATGCTCTGTGGTCGGGGTGTAATCATCCCGATAGGTGTGTCCGCAGGCGCAGGTGTAGGTAGTATAGCCCTCGGTGGCGCAGGTGGGCTCTGTGACCGCCGTCTCGTACTGATGCCCTTTGGCGATGACGAAATCATCCCGATAGGTATGCCCGCAGGAACAGGTATAGGTGGTGTAGCCGTCCAGGGCGCAGGCGGGCGGGGTGACGGCGGTCTCGTACCGGTGCCCCGTGGCGGGGATGTAATCACCCCGATAGGTATCCCCGCAGGCGCAGGTATAGGTAGTGTAGCCGTCCTGCGCACAGGTGGGCGCAACGACTGTAGCCGTATGGGTATGTCCCGTAGCGTCAAGCTGTCGGGTGTCGGTGAGAAGGCACACGGAGCATACGCGGGATTCCTCGCCCTTTTCGGTGCAGGTTGCCGCTTTGGTAACCGTCCACTCCCCCATGGTGTGATCGGCAAGGGACGTGAATTCGTCACGGTAATGATCTCCGCAGACCGAGCAAGTGTACATCGTGTAGCCCTGCTCTGCACAGGTGGACGCTACAATGGTGGAGGTATATGTATGCCCGAGCCTGTCGATCAGCTCCAGCTCAAACTGCTGACAGCCCTCCACGGTGCACAGCTTGGCCCGCACGCCCTGGGTGGAGCAGGTCGGAGCCAGCACCTCCTGCCATTCGCCGAGGGTATGCTCGTGCTCGGGAACTTCTACGTTGGGATCCGTCTCATCACAAGCTGTAAGCGTGCATAAGAAAAGCAACGCCGTCAGGATCATGCACAGCATCAAAAATTTCTTTTTCATATCTGTTTCTCCAAAAAATCAAAGTATATCAGGTTTTGCTCATACATTCGATGCATAGGCCGTCCGTGTCGTGATAGCAGTCATCACATACCCGCCTTTGGCAGACGGGACAGCGGTTGACGTGCAGCAAGACCTCCTTGTTCGCCCGATCATACGCGCTTGCGTGGTCGCTCTGCCAGATCAACTCTCTCGCCTTTTGCTCCGACCTTGAGATAAATATTTTCGCTTTGAACGGCGGCTTGTACGGATAGGTGATCTTGGAGACCTCACGCCCGCACAGGTCGCAAAAAAAAGTAAACCTGAACACCTCAAGCGTGGAGCCGTCCTCATACTTTTTCGTTACGGGTTCCAGCATTCTTCTCCCCCCTCTCGTTTCGGTCATCATACCGTTCTTCTATTATACAGGATCTTGACGGTTCTGTGACCCTCCCGGCAGGGGGGTAATTGGGGGGGAGTATGTTTTTTTCGCCGAAACGGGAGAAATATGCTCGACTTCAGGCAGACAAAAAGAGCAGCCGATCACTCGACTGCTCTGTGTGTATGCCTCAGGGATCCTTGCGATGCCTTCCGTCGATCCGCTCGAACAGCTCGTTCTTGCTTCCGACACCCAGCTTCCCGTAGACCTTTCGTGTGTATTCCTTGACGGTGTTGACCGTGATACCGAGATAGTAGGCGATCTCGCTCTGCTTTCTGCCCTTGAGCAGCTCGCGCAGCACGTCCAGCTCGCGGTCTGTCAGAAGATTGACCTCCTCCGTATCCCGCAGGATGCGGTCGATCTCTTCATCCGTGTAGCGCATCCGAACAATGATGGGAGGCGGGACGGTTGCCGTGCCCTCGGCGGGGACTGCGTCAGAGACGGCAGGGATGGGCTCGCGCTCCTTGCGGTTGCGTCTGAAAAGGAGCAGAACGCAGACGACACCAAGCACCGACACGGCAACCGACAGGAGCACAATGGGAAGGAGGGGAAAGCGGGGAGGCTCCTCGCCGGGAGGTGTCGTCGAAGGCGTGACAGGCTCGGTGGCGGGAGTTGAAGTCACTTCGGTATCAGGCAATATGACAGGCTCCGTATTCGGCGTTGTGACAGGCTCCGTATCCGGCGTTGTGACAGGCTCCGTTACCGGCGGCTCGGGGGGGACCGTCACGGGCGGCACTTCGGTCTCGTTAAGACGGTAGCAGGCGTAATAGGTGACGTCGCCTGCGGTACTGTGCACCGTACCCTCCGCGATAGGCTCTCCCTCACCGTCAGCCGTGGCGAACCATCCCGAGAAGGTATAGCCCTCCTTGGCCTCTGATTCAGGGAAGAGGATCGGTGCGCCGAAGTCGCAGGACACCCTCGTTTCGGTCTCTCCCATCACAAAGGTGATCTTGTAGGTGTTGGGTGTCCAGACCGCGTACAGATCGACGGACTCGGTGCCGCCTCCCACGGAGAGCCGCGTATCGGGGGCGTAGTCCCCTCCGTCACCGAATTGCCAACGGTCAAAGGTATAACCGTCCTTTTGGTATTCGGGAAGGGTGGGTATCTCGCCATAGCAGACCGTGACGGTATCCTTTACCTCTCCGTCCACAAGGAAACGGTAGGTCATATCGGAACGGGCATTGTTGCCTGCGTGGAAAACGCCGTGGCGGTTATCAAAGCGGTTACCCGAGACGCCCTCCAAAGCATCGCCGTCGATCTCCACGCTGCCCTCCATATGCTTATAAGGATCGCCCAAGTGATTGGTTTCAGTCATGTAACAGTATTGATTTGCCTCGCTCGGCATGGCTTCTGTGCGACCTTCGCCGTGAAGGGCACATCCGAACAAGGAAAGGCGTTCCGCATCGTATTCCTTCATAGCAGGCGTGTTGCCCGACAAGGTGGAGAGAACCAGGAAGGTCTTGCCCACACCTCCGCTACCGATCTCCGCTTGGTTTTCGGATATGTAAAGCGCGCCGCCGGATGCGGCAGTATTGTTTGCAATCGTGCCGTTGACAACGGTAACGAGGTTATTGCCGTAATTCTCATTCCAGATACCGCCTCCGTTCTCGGTTGCACGATTGCCCGAGATCACACAGCCGTCCAGTACGCTTTCGGTGTAAGAAAGCGCAATGCCTCCGCCGTTTCTGGCTTGGTTATCGAAAACGTAACAGTTCTTCATATGGAGCGTTCCGCGCCCCACGTAGACACCGCCGCCCTTGGTCAGCGTGTCGGGATAGAAATTCTCAAAGCGGTTTCCGCTGATCTTGCAGCTTTCCAGGGTAACGGTCGCCTGATCTGCCCATATCGCGCCGCCGTAACCCGATACGTTGCGGGAAAGCTCGCAGTTTTTCATATCAAGAAAGATATTGCCCGCGCCGGAAAGATATATCGCGCCGCCATAGCCGCCTGCGTTGGCGTTCAGCGAACAGTCCTCAAAAGAGACGGACAAACGGTGACCTACGCTGTCGGCAGAAGAATAAATGCCGTAGACCGCGCCGCCGTTTGCCATACTGTAACCCGAAAAATCACAGTTTACAAAGGCTGCATCGACACAGCGGGAGAAAAATACCGCCGGGCGGATCTTGGTCGCTGTCATGATCTGTTTCCCCGTAAAGTCGGTTTTGTCGATGTCATTCACACCCGCGAAGGTGATGTTTTCAAAACGGATATGTATGGTGTCCTGCTCGGACGCGCCGCCCATCACGGCAAACGCGCCGCCCGAAAAGACAGCAGGCGTATCCTTACCGCTTTTAATGGTCACGCCCTTAGAAAGTGTCATCCCCATCGGGGAGTAGGCAAATTCGATATCACCGACAAGGATCGTATCGCCCTCACTTGCATTATGAAGTGCCTCCTTCAGCTCTGACTCTGTGGTGATCAGCTTGGGCTCGGCGGCGAACGCTCCCGTGCTCATCGCCGCAAGCACTGCCGCGACTGCCCAGATCGTCAAAAAAACGCATATGACTGTTTTTTTACGGTTCATGTATACACCTCGTCTTTCACAAACATCATCATTGGCTTAATTATAACATAATACATGCTTTTTTTCAATATGTTTGAAAGGAAATGTTGTGTAGATCCAAATCAGGAAGAATAATTTTGCTTTAGTCCCCGATTTTTGCCTTTCGTCCGTGTCCAGTGTAGCATAGATCTCGCAGCTGTCAACGTGAAAAATTATCGCTGAAAAATGAAATGAATAGTGAAAGAGTCAAGTAGCAATACTTGGCTTTTTTCTTTATCCACAAGCAATATTTTTTCGTGTACTGAGAATCATCTATAACTCTCATTGACATCTGCACACTTCACTCGGAATGAACGCGAATCCCTCCCGACCTATGCTCCCCCGACCCTGCCGAAATGGCGATCGAACAGCGAAGCTGTTCAGAAAATCGGGAGGTATAGAAAATGAAAACCTAAGAAAGAATCACAAACAAAAACGTAAGGATCACCGCTGATAACGTATGAGATTGAGGATTACACCAAGGTCGATACCATTATCCATCAAATGCGATTGACCATTGCGGAAACTGAAACGCTGAACCACTACATGGCCGGACTCGGATTCGTTGAGATCGCACAGATGCAGAATGTCAATAACACGACTGTTTGGCGTCGCAGAAAGAGCATACAGAAGAAGTACCTGCGATATGTCATTATGCAAGGCTGATCTGATTCACACATAAACACAAAAGGGAGCTTTACGGCTCCCTAATGTTATGTCATACTGTAAGCACGCGCTGGCGGGGCATTATTTACATGCCTTCATTCTCTAAATAAGCTAATAGTGCTTGGCCTTCTATAGACAGCGATAGTGCTTGAGCCGCTGTTTTTATATATTTAAAGATTGGTGTTTTTAGGGACATTATTTGACACAAAAGCCCCTGCTTCAAATGTACATCATCATGTTTACCATTAACATTAATAACAGCCGCTAGCGTCTTTATATTATTATTCACGCCCATGTATCTTTCTATTAGTAATAGTGTTCCCTTGCATATATTCGGATACCCCAACACGAGAAAAGGACCGAACAACAACGTGTTCGACTTAGGTCCTTTTGTGGCGGAGATGGGGGAATGCCATTCATGTACCCAACAGTTTCTTCTCCCTTTTGGTGACAATCATATAACATAAAACACGGGTTGCGTCAACGATCTCCCATGCGTTCCCTATGCCTGCACGAAGGCAGTAGGCTTCATGTGATATTGGAAACAAAGCTCCTTCAGCGGGAAACGGTCTCCATTCCAATTTTTTTCGGTTCCGTATTGCATTTCCCCTTGCCCTATGCTATAATAGAGGAAAAGATCAAGCTTCACAAGTCAATTTTCAACCAAGGAGTCGCGCATGGATACCAAAAAGCTGAATCGTTGGGCAGAGCTGCTGCTGGACACGGGAAAACGGAATAATCTGGTCAATTACAAGGATACCAAAACCTCGTCCGTGGAGGTTCTTTTCCCCAATACCGCCACGCTGTTTTCCAAAGCAGAGAATTCTCCTGTGTTTGAGGTATATGACCCCATGCTGGCTGATGATGAGGATGAGCTTGAGGAGGCGGATGCGTCTTTGCCTACCACGTCGGAGAGCGCGATCACCGACGGTTCGGAGCCCATCGCGGCTCCCGAGGAGGTTTCGGACACCGAGGATCCCGCCCGAGCCGCGTATATCAGGGAGCATATCGCAAAGGTACGTAAGCAAAGCCAGATCCTACTCTATAATTCCACCGCCAATCCTTTGACCGCTCTTAAAAACATCCATAAAAGAGCTGCCTCTGCTATTGAGGAAACCGGTGTCAACGTCGCATACATGGCCTTCGGCTTTATCCATTGGAAGGAATCCGCCGACTCCCAGCCGGTTTTCCGCGCGCCCATCCTCCTGGCGCCCGTACTTTTTGAAAACGAATCCGCTATCGAGCCCTATCAGATCCGCATGACCGAGGATGACGTCATTGTCAACCCCACCTTCAGCTTCAAGCTCCATGCCGAATACAACGTCACGCTTCCACCCTTGGGCGAGGAATCCTTTGAGGAATACATTGCGAAGGTATCCGATACCGTAACAAAGCTGGGTTGGTCGGTCTCGACCGAGTGTAAGATCGGTATTTTCTCCTTCTTGAAGATCAATATGTATCAGGATCTCAAGGAAAACGCCGAGACCATTCTGGAAAACGACAACGTCAGACGCCTGCTGGGGGAACCCGTGGAGGATAGAGAGGGCGATACCGAAAGCGGGACCGCGCCTGTGATCCACAACATACTCGTGGATCTTCACAACGTGGTAGATGCGGATTCCAGCCAATTGGAAGCCATCCGTATGGCCAAGGAAGGCAAAAGCTTTGTCCTACAAGGCCCTCCCGGCACCGGCAAGAGCCAGACGATCACCAACATCCTCGCCGAATGTCTCAGCGACGGCAAGAAGGTCCTGTTCGTTTCCGAAAAGCTGGCGGCTTTGAACGTCGTGTACGAAAAACTCAAGCAGGCGGGACTGGAGGAGTTCTGTCTGGAGCTGCATAGCCACAAGGCCAACAAAAAGGACGTGATCGCCGATCTGTGCCAGACCATCCGAAAAGCGCCAACGCGGGTCAAGGAGGAAGCGGCGGCGGAGATCTCCGCGAAGGTCAAAGCGCAAAAGCAGCTGGACACCTATGCTACCGAGCTGCACAAGCCCCGCCCCGTGGTGGGTAAGTCGCTGTTCCAATTGATCAGCGCCCACGCCGCCCTCCATCGCGCCGAAGATATCGACTATATGATCCCCGATGTGGATACCAAGGACGAGTCCTATCTGAACGAGCTCTGCGCTCTGCTGGATCAGTATTCCTCCTTTATCTCCACCATCGGCTATGACTACCGAAGCCACGCATGGCTGGGCTTTTGCAAAAACGATCTTTCGCAAAGAGCCAGACTGACCCTGCAAAACGATTTTGAATTTGCTGAAAAGACCTTGCGTGCGCTTTCGGCAGTCGCTCAGAGCTTGAAGGAAGCATACGGTCTGCCCATCGACGACCTCCGGGCACTGTATCTGTATCATGAATTTCTGCAATTCTACAGTGGCTCCGACGTCATCACTCCCGCGCTGCTCTCGGCTTCGGCGGTTCAAACCGTACCGGAGGCCCTGTCCCGACTGATTCCCGCGGCACAGGGTATCGTGACTGCCCGCGAAGCCTTATCCGCGGAATACGATCCCGAGCTGTACGCCCTCGACGGCGCGGATCTCCATAAGCAGCTGACCCGCAGGTTTGACAGCCTCTTTTCCCGCCTGTTCAATGGGGATTACCGCCGCATCATTCAGGACATCCGACTCTGCCGTATGGACGGCAAAAAGGTATCCTATGCCGAAGCCGTCCGCGTCACCAGGCTGCTCGCCGACTATCGGAGCAGTCTGGAGGAGTTCGAGACCGTCGCGCCTTCCGTGGCCTCCCACCTCGGCCCCGCTTACGTCGGTGTTGACAGTCCTTGGGAGCGAATCTCTGCGGAGGTGACTCGGCTTTCCGAGCTTCTCCCACGGATGGGCGATCTCGGTTCCCTGACGACGGTTCCCATCGCTCTGCACCGAGAAAATCAGGAGCGCCTTGCCGCCGCCGTCCAAATCATATCCGAGATCCGCACCCGCGACGGAGCCATACTGGAGGCTGTCAGCGGTTGCTTCGATCCCCTCTTCTGGGATCTGTACGGAACCCCCTTTGAAGCCGCGGTCCGTAAGTGCGCGGAGTGTCCCAAGGAAATGGATTCTCTGGAGAACTGGTGCCGCTTCTACGATCTGCTGGTCCGTCTCCATGGTATGAACGCGCTCTCCTTTATCCACTACCTCATTGATCACGGCCTGGCCTCCCATCACGTCTCGGACATCTACCGCCGCGCGTATTATAGCCAGCAGATCGAATCCGTCATCTACATGGAGCCGTCCCTCGCGGGATTCTCCCGCATCGCGCAGGACAAGGCTGTCAGGACCTTTGCCGAGAAAGACGAGCATCAATTTGGCATCAGCCGGGCCCGCATCAAAGCCGAGCTGTCGTCCATGCGCCCCCCTTTGGATATGATGGCCGCGGGCAGTGCTACCTCGATCCTGTTGCGGGAGGGAGAGAAAAAGCGAAAGCAAAAGAGCATCCGCACACTGCTCTCCGAGATCGGCGATCTGATCCAGGTAATCAAACCTTGCTTCCTTATGTCCCCGCTGAGTGTCAGTACGTTTCTCAGCGCGTCGGATATCCGCTTTGACGTAGTGGTTTTTGATGAGGCATCCCAGATCTTTCCCCAGGACGCCGTTGGCGCGATCTACCGCGGCAAACAGCTCATCGTAGTGGGCGACTCCCGTCAGATGCCGCCCAGCAACTTCTTCAACACCACCGTGGAGGTGGAGGATACCGACGAGGAGAGCGGTGACGTTACCGACTTTGAGTCCATTCTGGATATCTGCTCCACCACGTTCCCCCAGATTCGTCTGAAATGGCATTATCGCAGTCGCTATGAACAGCTCATTTCCTTCTCCAACAAGAATTTCTACGATAACGATCTCATCACCTTCCCTTCGGTCAAGACCGACCGCCCCTGGATCGGCGTGGACTATCACTACGTGGACGGGACCTTCGATCACCGCTCCAAAGCCAACCGCAAGGAAGCCGAGTATATTGTGGATCTGATCTACAAGAATATCGATATGTATCCCGAGAGAAGTCTGGGTGTTGTGGCGTTCAGCGTTTCCCAGCAGGATTTGATCGACAAGCTGCTCTCCAAGCGCAGACAAGCCTGTCCCGAAAGGGAATACTTCTTCCGATCAGACCGCAAGGAGCCTTTCTTCATCAAGAATCTGGAGACCGTGCAGGGTGACGAGCGGGATACCGTTATTTTCAGCGTAGGCTACGCCAAGGACGCGCAGGGTAAGCTCCTGCACAATTTCGGCCCCTTGAACCGCGCGGGCGGCGAACGGCGGCTGAACGTGGCGGTGACCCGAGCCAAGATCAACGTGCAGTTGGTTTCGTCGTTGCACCACACCGACATTGATCTCAACCGCGCCAAGGCTGACGGAGCCCGACTGCTGAAGGAGTATCTGGATTATGCCGAAAACGGCCCCGACGCGCTGCTCCGCTCCATCACGCTTCCCGAAAACGATGACTTCGACTCCGCCTTCGAGCAAGAGGTCTGCCAATTCCTTCGGAGCCACGGTTACACGGTAGATACACAGGTCGGCTGCTCGGGCTTCCGCATTGATCTGGGTCTGCGTCTGCCCGACAGCTCGGATTACGTGCTGGCCATCGAATGTGACGGTGCCTCCTATCACGCCTCCCGGAACGCCCGCGACCGTGACCGCTTACGGCAGGAGATCCTGGAACGCATGGGATGGCGGTTCTACCGCATCTGGTCTACGGATTGGTTCAAAAACAAGGGGACCGAACAGGAACGCCTCCTTACGGCCGTTGCCGATGCCATTCACGCCCCGAAGAATTCTCCTCCGCCAACCTCTCATACCATTGACGCGGAGCCGACCTTCGATCTCCCCGCCGAGGTCAAGCATTTTGAGTTTCCCATCTACGAGGAGGTCAGCATTACGGATATCTACTATAGCACGGGATACTCGTATCTGGAGGCCGTTCTGAAGGTTCTCAAAACCGAGGCGCCCCTTTCTGAGGAATGGCTACTCAAGCGTTCGGTGGAGATATTCGACCGTGAAAAGGTCACCAGCGTCGTCATTACGGAATATCGGGAGGCCATGACGGGATACCACCGAAAGGGCATCGCGATCCGAGACGGATTTCTCTATCTCCAAGGGCAAACCAACTATCAGCTTCGTGTACCCGCTCCCAACAGGCCTCCGCGAGAGATCCGACACATTGCCCTTGAGGAGCTGGCCGCAGGTATGTACGAGATCATCCGTCAGAACATCTCGCTGGACAAAACAAGTCTCTTCCACCTGCTTGCCGGCAAGCTGGGCTTTACTCGGGCGGGCAACGCGATCCAGGAACGGTTGGAGCGAGCGCTGTCCCAATTGCGTAGCGTGGTAGATATTTCGGGTGATACGGTTTCGCTGAAATAGCTTTGCGGCTGTTTTGCGGGGCCCGGGATCGCAAAACATATCTACATCGTATATACATAGGGTAATTACATATAGGAAAAGCACCGCACGCGGTGCTTTTCTGTTAGCGGAGATGGAGATAACGGTCATGTACACAGCCAAAACTCTTTCACGGTATAGCCCACGGCATCATAAAACCGTGGCCATCCCCCATCCCACGGACAGGAGGACAGCCACGGTTTCATACACGAACGACCGATCTTCCTCGGTCATTCACGTAGAGCGATTCATCAACGCTCTTTTTTCTTTTTCAGAGTCACCGCTCCCGCCACCGCGCAAAGGATGGCCGCGCAGGAGACCGTCACCGATCCACAGCCGCCCTTGGGCTTTTCGGTGTCGGACTCGGTCTCGCTGTCGGGGGTAGGATCGGCGGGGGTATCGGTGTCAGGCGCGGAGGTTTCCGACTCCGCGGGTTCGGTAGGCGTGCTCGTATCGGGCTCGGCGGTGTCGGAATCAATAGGCTCGGTAGGAGTCGTGTCCACCTCGGTGTCGGCGGGCGTGTCCGCCTCCACGGCCTCCCAGACCGCCGTCAGGGTGACGTCGGCGGCGGGCATGGCGAAGTCAGACAGCTCCACCGTGTTCCCCTCGGCGTCGGCCCAGCCCTTGAAGGTATAGCCCTCGCGGGTGGGGGTCTTGATGGCATTCAGGTCGGGGGTCTCGCCCTTGCTGAGCACCTGCGCCATAGGGGTACCCATGCCCCCCGCGCCGTTGAAGATCAGGGCGTAGACCTCGGCCTTCAGGGGGAGCTTGTCGGTCATGGTCAGCTTGCCCGACTCGGAGAGGGTGACGTTATCCAGACTCATGGCGGAGTTGTAGCCTGCCAGGGTGAGGATGGCCGCCCCCAGAGGCTCCTTGTCGGTATGGTCGATGATCAGCTCGCCGTCCAGCCAGAAGCGGATGTGACCGCCCTCGTAGGACAGGCCGAACTGGTACCACTTGCCGTTCTCCAGGGCATAGCTCTTGTTGAACAGCACCGAGGGGACACCGTTCTTGAATTTGCGGAGCTGGATATACTTCAGCACGGTGTTGTACTCCACGAAATACTGGGTGTTGGAGTCCACGCGGCAGAAGCTGATACCCACGTTGCCGTCCACGGAGGAGGTGACCTCGTCCACGCGGATGTGGAAGCGGAGATCAAAGGCATCGGTCATGTCGTCCAGCTGGAGCTTGTAGGAGCCCGAGCCGTTGGGATGGCTGATAAAGGAATTGCCCTCCTCGGTTTTGGTTTCCCAGCCTGTATAGTCGAAGGTGGGGGCAACGGGCTTCTCGAAGGTCTCCTCAAAGGTCTCGGGGAAGGTGACCTTGTCGCTGCGGATGGCGGCGTTGTCCACCGTCAGCTCACCCGCCTCGGTCAGCTCGGCTCCGATGCAGAGGCTTGCGGGGGCGGTGACCGTAAAGGTCAGGGAGAGCTTCTTAGTCTCGCCCTTGGGGATATCCAGGGTAGCCACGGTGGCTCCGCTGACCGCGTCGCGGACGAAGAGCTGACCCTTACCCGACACGAGGTCGGTGTCCATGGAGAAGGTGTGCTCGCCCATGCCGAGATGGAGGCCTTCGTATAGAGAAGCCACGCCCGTCAGCTTGCCGCAGTGCGCTCTGCCCTCACCCACAGACTCCACCGCGCCGTCCTCGCCCAGAGTCCAGCTCCAGTTGGACAGGCCCGTGGTCCAGCCGTTCTTGCCCTTCTTGCGCTCGAAGTCGCCGTTGACAAAGTTGGATGCCGAGGTGATGCCGCAGTCGGTCAGCACGTCGGTGGCCTGGATGCACTCCAGGGTGCACCGGGAATTATACTTGTTTTTCAGGATGCGGATCTGCTTGACGGGGGAGTAGTCGTCGGTCTCGGTGTTGTCAAAGCCCGTCTTGCCGTAGTA
>JAFULU010000357.1 GCA_017483125.1 Clostridia bacterium | reverse complement strand
CCCGTAACCCCCGCGCCCCGTAAGCCCCACAGGGAAGCACCCGCCCACAGCGAAAGAGGCCGTGCTACCCGTCAGCCCGTTCCCCCAAGAGCACCCGTGCCCCCCGCATCCGTCCCCGCGCGAGGAGACGCCTCCGACCGCGCCCTCAAGTCCCTGACCGAGTCCCAGCGCAAGATCTTCGAGGCCCTGCCGTTGGATCACGCCGTCGCCATCGACTACTTCACCCGCGAGGGCTATACCGTGGGCGAGATCATGGCCGCCATGACGGTGCTGGAGATCAAGGGACTGACCGTCACCCTCCCCGGAGGGCTTTACTCAAGAAAATAACCGGCTTGTCTGCGGGTAAGCCAACGAAAGGAATATAGATCACATGGCAAAAACCAATCTGGTCATCGTGGAGTCTCCCTCCAAGGCGAGCACCATCAAGGGCTATCTCGGCTCCAACTATAAGGTCATCGCCTCGGTAGGCCACGTCCGCGACCTGCCCAAGAGCACCCTCGGTGTGGATATCGAGAATAACTTCGCCGCCCACTACATCAATATCCGCGGTAAGGGCGATATCATCAAGGAGATCAAGAAGGAAGCCAAGAACGCGGGCAAGATCTTCCTCGCAACCGACCCCGATCGCGAGGGCGAGGCCATCTCCTGGCATCTGGCCAACGCCCTGGGCATCCCCGTGGAGCAGGTCCAGCGCGTCACCTTCAACGAGGTCACCAAGCCCGTGGTCAAGGCCGCCATCAAGCAGCCCCGACCCATCGACATGAACCTGGTCAACGCCCAGCAGACCCGCCGTATCCTGGACCGCATCGTGGGCTACAAGCTCTCCCCCTTCCTGTGGAAGACGGTGAGAAGCGGTCTCTCCGCGGGCCGTGTCCAGTCGGTGGCCACCAAGATCATCGTGGATCGAGAGAACGAGATCCGCGCCTTTGTTCCCGAGGAGTACTGGACCATTGACGCCACCCTCATCCCCGCCGAGGGTAAGCCCTTCACCGCCCGCTTCTACGGCGACCGTAGCGGCAAGGTGCGTCTGACCAACGAGGCCCAGGCCATGACCGTGGTGAACGCCGTGGAGGGTCAGCCCTTCACCGTGGACAGCGTCAAGCGCTCTACCCGCAAGAAGCACCCCGCTCCCCCCTTCACCACCTCCACCATGCAGCAGGAGGCCTCCCGTAAGCTGGGCTTCCAGTCCCAGAGAGTCATGCGTGTGGCCCAGGAGCTGTACGAGGGCGTGAACCTCGGCTCCGAGTTCGGGGGCGTGCAGGGTCTGATCACCTATATGCGTACCGACTCCCTCCGCGTCTCCGCCGACGCCCAGGCCGCCGCCGCTACCCTCATCCGCGAGAAGTACGGTGACAGCTACTATCCCGAGACCCCCCGCGTCTACAAGACCCGCGCCACCGCCCAGGACGCCCACGAGGCCATCCGCCCCGCCCGGGTGGAGATCGAGCCCGCTATGGTCCGCAAGCAGCTCTCTACCGACCAGTACCGCCTTTACAAGCTCATCTGGGAGCGCTTCATCGCCAGCCAGATGGAGTCCGCCGATCTGGCCGTTCTGACCATGGACTTCGAGTGCAAGAACTATATCTTCCGCACAAGCGGCTACACCGTCACCTTCCCCGGCTACATGGCGGTCTACGAGGAGTCGGTGGACGAGTCTCACCGCCCCCACGCCGACGAGCCCGAGGAGCAGAAGGATCTCCGCATTCCCGCCCTCACCGAGGGGCAGAAGCTGGACTCCGACAGGATCGACCCCGCCCGCCACTTCACCGAGCCTCCGCCCCGCTACACCGAGGCGTCTCTGATCAAGCTTCTGGAGGAGAAGGGCATCGGCCGTCCCTCCACCTTCGCCACCATCATCACCACCATCATCTCCCGCGGCTACGTCAAGAGAGAGTCCAAGTCCCTGGTGCCCACCGAGCTGGGTGAGGTCACCAACACCATCATGCTGAAGAGCTTCTCCACCGTGGTGGACGAGCAGTTCACCGCCCACATGGAGGATGAGCTGGACGGCATCGAGGCAGGGAACGAGGAGATGACCACCGTCCTGTCCCGCTTCTGGGGGAGCTTTGAGCAGCAGCTCACCGCCGCCGAGAAGACCATCGGCAGCATCAACGTCAGCCTCCCCGTGGAGACCACCGACATGGTCTGCGATATGTGCGGTGCCCGGATGATCGTCAAGAACGGCCGATTCGGTAAGTTCGCCGCCTGCCCCAACTACCCCACCTGTAAGAATACCAAGCCCCTGACCCCCGAGGACGATCCCGTCGCCGAGAAGAAGGTCCCCGAGACTGCTGAGTCCGCCGAGACCGAGAAGAAGCCCGAGTTCGTGCCCGATATGGTCTGTGAGAAGTGCGGTGCCCCCATGGTACTCCGCAACGGCCGCTACGGCAGCTTCTACGCCTGCTCGGCCTACCCCACCTGTAAGTTCACCAAGCCCAAGACCCGCGACATCGGCGTGGCCTGCCCCAAGTGCTCCGCCAAGCTGGTCATGAAGACGGGCCGCAACAAGACGGTGTTCTACAGCTGTGAGCGCTACCCCGACTGCGATTTCTCCTCCTGGGATCTCCCCACCGCCGAGACCTGCCCCACCTGCGGTCAGATGCTCTTCCGCAAGAAGGGTAAGGCCCTGCTGGTCTGCCACGACAAGAACTGCGGCTACTCCCGTGAGGCAGAGCCCATGGCCGACATCCCCACCGAGGAGTAAGCCATGGCACAGCGCAAGCATATCAACGTATACGGCGCGGGACTGGCGGGCAGTGAGGCCGCCTGGCAGGCCGCACAAAGGGGAGTAGAGGTGACCCTCTACGAGATGAAGCCCAAAAAGTTCACCCCCGCCCACCACAGCCAGGGGTTTGCCGAGCTGGTCTGCTCCAACTCCCTGCGCTCCGATCGGGTCACCGTGGCCTCGGGACTCCTGAAGGAGGAGCTGGCCCGTATGGACTCCCTCATCATGGAGGCCGCCCGCGCCACCCAGGTCCCCGCCGGCTCGGCTCTGGCGGTGGACAGAGATAAGTTCTCGGCCTATGTCACCGAGAAGATCCAAAACCATCCCCTCATCACGGTGGTGGAGGCCGAGATCACCGAGCTCCCCACCGAGGGCATCACCGTGGTGGCCACAGGCCCCCTCACCGCCGATACCTTCGCCGACTGGCTGAAGGACAATCTGATTGGCGAGGGCTTCCACTTCTTTGATGCCGTTGCCCCCATCGTGGATTTTTCTTCCATCAATATGGAGGTAGCCTTCTTCGCCTCCCGCTACAACAAGGGTGATGCCGACTACATCAACTGCCCCATGACCAAGGAGCAGTACGACGCCTTCTACAACGCCCTCATCACCGCCGAGGAGGCAGAGCTCAAGGACTTCGACAAGGATCTCAAGGTCTTTGAGGGCTGTATGCCCGTGGAGGTCATGGCCAAGAGAGGCTACGACACCCTGCGCTACGGTCCCCTGAAGCCCGTGGGTCTGGTGGACAGCCGCACCGACGCCCGCTCCTACGCCGTGGTCCAGCTCCGCCGCGAGAACCGAGAGGGAACCATGTACAATCTGGTGGGCTTCCAGACCCACCTCACCTTCCCCGCCCAGAAGCGGGTCTTCTCCATGATTCCGGGTCTGGAGAACGCCGACTTCCTCCGCTACGGTGTCATGCACCGCAACACTTACCTCCCCTCCCCCGAGCTGTTGGATGCCGACTACCGCCTCCGCAAGGGCTATGGCGAGGGTCAGGTCTACTTCGCGGGTCAGATGACGGGCGTGGAGGGCTACATCGAGTCCACCGGCTCGGGCTTCGTGGCGGGACTCAACGCCGCCCGTCTGGCCCTGGGTCTGGAGCCTCTGATCTTCCCCGAGACCACCATGATCGGTGCCATGGCCCACTACATCAGCCACGGCGGCCTGGGTGATTTCGTCCCCATGAACGCCAACTTCGGCATCATCCCTGGCCTCGACCACCGCGTCAAGGGCGGTAAGGTCGCCCGCTACGAGGTCTACGCCGCCAGAGCGCTGGAGGCGCTGGACAGGATCATGAATGGCGTAATGGAGGGGAAGCAGTAAGATAAATTGCAGTTTTTCGGTGAGATACAAGTTACAAGATACAAAGATACAAGATATGAAAAAACCGTTACGTCATAATCCGTTCTATATCTTGTATCTTGTATCTCAGTATCTTGTATCTGTTCGATAAACCCAAATTTGAAAAACGCCCAACGGAACCTGCCCTGTTTTTTCGGCGGGTTCCGAGCGGCCAAAAGCCTTTAATCGCGATACCCCTTAAAGGCTTCTGATCGCTCCGCCTTCGCGGTTGGGTTTCCACCAAAAGAAAGGAAACCGAAACAATGAAGATCATCATCGACTGCATGGGCGGCGACAACGCCCCCCTGGAGATCCTCAAGGGTGTCATGGACGCCAAGGCCGAGCTGGGAGGAGACTACCTCCTGGTTGGCCATAAGGAGCAAATGGAGACCATTGCCAAGGAGAACGGCCTGGACATCTCGGGCTACGAGATTCTCCACGCCGAGACCGTCATCACCATGGACGACGACTCCATGGCCTTTCGTGAGAAGAAGGACTCCTCCCTCACCCTGGCCCTGAAGGCACTGTCGAACGGAGAAGGGGACATTCTGGTGTCCTGCACCAATACGGGTGCCCTCTTCGCGGGAGCCTCCCTCACCGTCCGCCGCATCAAGGGAGTCCACCGTGCCGCTCTGGCCGCCATCCTCCCCTTCAATCCCCCCGTCCTGCTTCTGGATTGCGGTGCCAACGTCACGGTTCAGCCCGACTTCCTCCCCCAGTTCGCCACCATGGGCTCGGCCTACATGAAGGCCCTCTACGGCCTGGACAACCCCCGCGTGGGCCTGCTCAATAACGGTGCCGAGGAGCATAAGGGTACCCCCCTCCAGACCGAGGCCTACCAGCTTCTCAAAAGCTGTCCCGACATCCATTTCGTGGGCAACGTGGAGGGTAACCGCATCCCCTTCGATGCCTGCGACGTGCTGGTCACCGACGGCTATACGGGCAACGTCCTGCTCAAGACCATGGAGGGTATGGGCAAGATGTTCTCGGGCCGTATGAAGGGCATTTTCTACCACTCCCTGCTCACCAAGCTGGGTGCCCTCACCGTCAAAAAGCCCTTCATGCAGTTCAAGAAGGACTTCGACGCCAAGGAGCATGGCGGCAGTCCCATTCTGGGTCTTCGCAAGCCCGTCATCAAGGCCCACGGCTCCTCGGATGCCCGCGCCTTCAAGAACGCCATCCGTCAGGCCATGAAATTCGCCGAGTCGGGTGCCAATGCCACCATCGAGGAGCTGCTGGGTACCGCCGCTCCCGCGGGGAAGGAGTAAGCCGTGGCTAATGAGCAGAGCATGAACCCCATGGAGCGTCTGGAGGCCGCCATCGGCTACCGCTTTACCGACAAAGCCCTCCTCCGCCGCGCCATGACCCATTCCTCCCACTCCAACGAGACGGGAGAGCGTAACCACCACCTCCTCTGCAACGAGCGGTTGGAGTTCCTCGGCGACTCGGTGCTGTCCATCGCCGTCAGCCGTTACCTCTTTTCCACCTACCCCGACGACGGGGAGGGCACCCTCACCAATATGCGCAAGGACGTGGTCTGCGCCGAGGCTCTGGCCCGCTACGCCCGCCGTATCGGCATCGGTGACTGCCTGCTCCTCGGTAAGGGCGAGGCCCAGACGGGAGGCTATGACAAGGAGAACATCCTGGCTGATGCCTTTGAGGCATTGCTGGCCGCCATCTATCTGGATGCGGGAGAGAACGCCATGGCCATCATCGACGCCTTCCTCCTTCCCCTCGTGGAGAAGGACCTGTCCGAGCTGATCTCCAAGGGCATCGACGGGGACTACAAGACCCCCCTCCAGCAGCTGGTCCAGCAGACCGAGGGAGACGTTTTGGAGTACGTCCTCCTCCGCGCCGAGGGCCCCGACCATAAAAAGACCTTTGAGGTAGAGGTAAGAGTCAATTCCAACCCCTGCGGGAGAGGGATCGGCACATCCAAGCGAAAGGCCGAGCAGGCCGCGGCCAAGGCGGCGCTGAAGGTTTTTGGGATTTGCTGATCCAAATCAAGGCGTGAGCTTCAATTCGTAATGCGTAATGCGTAATTCGTAATTGAGCACGCCGAAGGACATACGTACTTCCAAGCCACCCAAGCGTTCAGTTTCCGTCCGTATCATGAAATTGCATTTTGCCAACAGCAAAATGCTTCCTTCATTACGAATTACGAATTGCGAATTACGAATTCACAACTGACCTACTTACAGAGATAACAGGAGCATATTTGTGTACTTAAAATCAATCGAAATGCAGGGCTTCAAGTCCTTTCCCGACCGCACCAAGCTGGTCTTTGACCCCGGCCATAAGGGCTCGGATCAGCTGGTGACCGACGGCTCCGTAGGCGTTACGGTCATCGTCGGCCCCAACGGCAGCGGTAAATCCAACATCGCCGACGCCATGCGGTGGGTGTTGGGTGAGATCTCCTCCAAGACCCTGCGAAGCAGTAAAATGGAGGACGTCATCTTCGGCGGTGCCGACAGCCGCCGCCCCATGGGCTACGCCGAGGTGTCGGTGACCTTTGACAACACCTCCGACTTCGGCAAGCTGGATTGCCCCTACGACGAGGTCACCGTCACCCGCCGCTACTTCAGAGCGGGAGAGAGTGAGTACCTCATCAACCGCAAGGCCGTCCGCCTGAAGGATATCTACGAGCTGTTCCTCAACACGGGTATCGGCCGCGACGGCTACTCCATCATCGGTCAGGGCCGTATCGCCGACATGGTCTCCCGCAAGAGCGAGGAGAGACGGAGTGTATTCGAGGACGCCTCGGGTATCGCCAAGTACCGCGTCAAGAAGAACGAGGCCGAGCGCAAGCTGAAGGCCACCGAGGACAACCTCGTCCGTGTCCGCGACATCTTCGCCGAGGTAGAGTCCCAGCTCATCCCTCTGGAGAAGGAAGCCAACAAGGCCCGTAAGGGTATCGTGCTTCTGGAGGCCAAGAAGCGGGCGGACATCAGCCTGTGGCTCTACGACACCGAGCATCTCACGGGTGAGATCAACGAGGCAACCGATCTGCGGAGCCATGCCGAGTTCGACCTTCACCAGGCCGAGGAGGCCGTGGAGGCTCTGGACGTCCAGAGAGAGCGACTGACCGAGATGACCCAAGGCAGCCGCGCCGCCTCCGAGGAGCTTCTGGGTAAGATCACCGCCCTCACCGAGGCCCAGCACGGTCTGGACAGCCAGTACCGCGTCACCGAAACCACCATGCGCCATACCGAGGAGATGATCGCCGCCGCGGGAGACACCCACGCCGCCCTCTCCCGTCAGCTGGAGGCCGACAAGGCCGAGCTGGAGGCCCACCGCGCCGAGTGCAAGAAGCTGGGTGAGGCTCTGGAGGCGCTGGAGCAGAGGTCTGCCGCCAACGACGAGGAGATCAACACCCTCAACACCCGCATCGATAAGCTTTCCGAGCTCATCGACACCGCCGCCGACGACATCCGCGCCCGTGAGGAGGCCCTTATGGATCTGCGGG
>JAFULU010000356.1 GCA_017483125.1 Clostridia bacterium | reverse complement strand
GGGGAGGAGGAGGTCACCGAAATGATGCGGTTCATTTCGGCTTCGTCAATGACGGTCACCGAGCCCGAGGCCTCGAACATGGCGGTGACGAAGGCGAAGTCGGCGGGATCCACGTCGGGGGCGCGGCAGATCACCGAAACGCCCATACCGATGAGCATGGGGGTGTTGGGCAGGACCCGTACCACAGGCGCGCCGTGGAGGGCGGTCTTGACGCTCTCCGCCGTAATGCCCGCGGCGATGGTGACGATCAGCTTGTCCGAGATCCCCTCGACTTCCGCAAGCTCGTCCAGCACCTCGGGGAAGCTCTGGGGCTTGACCGCCAGCACCACGCAATCAGCGGCTCTTGCGGCCTCGGCAGGACAGGGAGCCAGCACCGCGCCCTGTTCGGTATAGGGGGTACACTTTTCGGGAAGCTTTTCCGAGAGGATGAGATGGGGGCAGTCCACGGACCCGCCGCGGAGGAGTCCCCCGATGATGGCGTTTGCCATGTTGCCAACGCCGATGAACGCGATCTTACGCATGAGATGACCTCGCTTCTTGGGAATAGAACTTTTCAAATTACTATAATACCACAAAATTATGTTGTTGGTATGAACAACGGGAAGGTTTTGCAAATTTTGTCGGTCTTACCCAAGACTCACCTTGAAGGCCGAAGGTTCACCCAAACCTCCCACCGGACATTAACGAAAAATAGGAATAACAACAAAAAGTTACAAAACGAGACGAATTGAGCGGATATATCTCTGCCATCCGTCCTCCGCCCCTTGGTTTGCCCGCGAAAAAAAGGCGGCCCCGCTACCGAGACCGCCTTGCATATTTTGTCTTACTTGCTCCGCAGGAATTTCTTGCCCGTGGCGCAGGGAAGGGTCACCTTGCCGTCCCCGTCGGGGAAGGGGGTGAGATCGTCATCCCGCCAGAGATCTCTTTGGGCCTTGTCGCGGAAGTCGGGAATGGGGTAGACCTTGCCGTTCTCCATACAGCTCCGCCATGCCAGAATGGCCACCGCCGACATACAGCAGCCGCGGTAGACGTCGAAGAAAACGGGCTCATCGTTTTGTACGTAGTTGACGAAATTGTACACCGTCCAGAAGTCGCCGCCGCCGTGGCCCGCGCGCTCGGCCAGCTCGCCGTTGGCCGACCAGGAGGGGGCGTAGGTCTCGGAGGAGGGCTTGCCCGCGGGGGTGGTCCAGGAGTGGTAGGTCACGTTGAGGTTGCCGCCCAGGGTGCGTCCCGTCTCGGCCGAGCCGTACTCACCCACCACGCGGTAGCCGCTGGGAGAGCCCATGTGGGCACAGCCCGTGAAGCGGAAGAGAGCCCCGCCGTCGGTCATACAGCTCATCATGGCGAAGGCGTCGTAGTTGTGGCGGAAATCATCGTACTGCTCCAGAATATCCGAGTGCACCGCGAAGGCACTGACCTGCACGGGCATCTGCCCCGTGATGTGCATGAGGGGACCCAGGGAGTGGGTGACGTAGTAGGTTCTGGGAAGCCAGCCCCGCCAGTGATGGGGGAAGGGAGTCAGCCCCGCCAGCATCTCACGGGGGCCCGAGTGGTTGTACTCGCCCTCGGCGTAAAGGATCCTACCGAAATTCCCCTCGTCGGTGAGCCGCTTGGCCTCCAGAAGAGCCGCGCTGAAGGGGTAGTTCTCGGCCAGCATATACTTACAGCCCGTCTCCTCCACGCACTCGCACAGCTCCACGCACTCCTTCATGGTAGCCCCCGCGGTGCACTCGCTGAAGACGTGGATCCCCCGCTTCATGGCGCGGATGGCGTAGGCGGCGTGCTGGTGGAAGTAGTTGCAGAGCAGGACGGCGTCGATGCCGCTGTCCAGAAGGGCATCGAAATCGGGGCAGACAATGGCGTCGGGGCAGACCTTCAGAGCCTCGGCCACCTTGCCCTCGTCCTTGTCGCAGATCGCGTGGACCGTGGCGTTGTCCAGAGAGTTGATGATGGGCAGAAACGAGCCTCCGCGCCACAGGCCGAAGACACCGAGCTTGAGTTGCTTCATAGCAGAAACCTCCTGTTCCCCCGTGGGGTGTTGCCTTCATTATACTCCACACGCGGAGCAAATTCAATATGCAACACCCACAATTTTGAGGGAACGGTTTTGGAGGAAATGCTATGCTTCAAGTTCCGTCGAGGGGAGAAAAACCGTCACTCATACCGCCCCAGCAGCTCCAGAGCCTCCTCCCAGTCCCCCGCGGGAATGCCCACGGTAAGAGCGGCGCGGTCAGCCTCGGGGAGGGTCATGAGGTAGACGTTCACCGTCCTGAGGAGGGCCCCCGAGGCGTCGAACAGCCCGATGATGCCGTTATGGGCGGCTACGAGGTAGGGCGCGGCGGGAGCGGTCTCGGGGGTGGGCTGTCTGTCAACCGAGGGCACCGTCTCGGGGGAGTTGTGGGTGGGGAGGGTGACCCCCTCGGTGGGGGCTTCGGTGTCCGCGGGCTTTTGGGGGGCGGTCTCACCCACGGTCTCCTTTTCGGTGACGGTCTCACCATCCGTCAGCCCCTCGGTGGAGGCCTCACCTCCCATAGGCGCGGAGGGAGCCGTGAATACCTCCCCCAGATAGACGGTCAGCTCACTTTCCAGCTCACGGATGCGGGAGCGCAGGTAGACGGTATCGCTCCGTCCCTCGCGGCGAAGCAGGGTCAGCTCCTCCGAGAGGGAGTGGGCGTAGAGGGTGGAAAGCCCCACCCACGTGGTGAGGACACAGAGGGCGGCGATCAGAAGGCCCTTGGCGGTCTTGCTCATGAATACTCCTTTCCGCCTGAAAAGGCAGGCGACAAAAATTGGTGACTCTGTCTCTTTTATCATGCCCGCGGGAAGGTGTAAATATGCGGTCAAAGGGAAAAATAAAGGATGAAACGCCACAAAAACGGCTGACGAAAGGGGGTTACACCCATGAAACCCAAGAAAAACCAATCCCGCGGGCGCAGGATCGCCCGTATTCTGGGGATCACCCTCGCGGCTCTGACCCTCACGGGAACCGTGGGAGCGGTGCTGACCGTAGCCCCCTACGCCTCGGCGAAAATGGATCTCACCCTCCTCACCGCCGCCGAGACCGCCACCCCCTCCACCCTCCTGGCCTACGATCCCACGCTCCGTGCCGCCCGTGAAGGCCCCCTCCACCCCGTGGAGCAGAGCACCCTTACGGGAAGCCGTCCCCGCCCCTACGTGGCCTACGCCGATATGTCCCCCGACCTTGTCCGCGCCTTCATCTCCATTGAGGACAAGCGATTTTACCGCCATAAGGGTGTAGATCCCATCCGCACCGCCCGCGCCACTCTGGGGTATCTCACGGGTAACCCCACCTGCGGCGGCTCCACCATCACCCAACAGCTGGTCAAGAATCTGACAGGACGGGACGAGCAGACCCCCGAGCGCAAGCTCACCGAGATCTTTCTGGCCTTGGATCTGGAGCGGCAGGTGGGGAAGGAGCGGGTGCTGGAGGCCTACCTCAACATCGTCAATCTGGCGGAAGGGTGCTTCGGGGTGGGCATGGCCGCCGAGACCTACTTCGGAAAATCGGTGTCGGACCTCACCCTCCCCGAGTGCGCGTCATTGGCCGCCATCACACAGAATCCCACCCGTTACGACCCCGTAACCCACCCCGATCTCCATAAAAAACGCCGCGATCTCGTCCTTTCCTGTATGGAAGCCCAGGACTATATCACCGAAGCCGAGCTGACTGAGGCGGTAAGCACCCCCCTGACCCTCGCCGAGCGCAAGCCCGCTTCGCAAAAGGGAAGAGTCAATTCATGGTACACCGATCTGGTGATCGCCGACGTCATCCGCGACCTCACGGGAAAACTGGGCTACACCGAGGCCGCCGCCACCCGCCTGCTCTACTACGGCGGTCTGACCGTGGAGACCGCTCGGGACGAGACTCTTCAGCAGGCGGTGGAGACCTACTACGCCGACCTTTCCCATTTCCCCGAGGGCGATGGGGAGCGTCCACAGTCCTCCTTTATCCTCATAGACCCCCACACGGGGGATATTCTGGCGGTGGCGGGGGCTATCGGCGAAAAGACCGCCGACCGCCTCCAAAGCTACGCCACCGATACCCGCCGTCCCGCCGGCTCCTGTATCAAGCCTTTGTCGGTCTACGCACCCGCCCTGGAGAGGGGACTGATCACGTGGGGAACCGTCCTCGCCGACGAGCCGATCACCGAAAGGCAGGGCCGTCCCTGGCCATCCAACGCCGACGGCCTCTACCGCGGACGGGTGACGGTAGGGGAGGCGGTGGCCCGCTCCCTCAATCCCCCCGCCGTGGAGGTGCTGGATCGGGTAGGGCTGGCCGAGGCCTTTCGCTTTGCGCGGGAGGAGCTGGGATTGGTCAGCCTCCGCTCCCCCGAGGAGGCCGCCGCCCACGACTGCACCCTGTCCTCTATGGCCCTGGGTCAGCAGAGCGTAGGGGTCACCTCCTTGGAGCTGACCGCCGCCTACACTACTCTTTACGGGGGCTGCTACCGTGAGGCGGTGTCCTACCACCGCGTGCTGGATCGGGACGGGAATGTCCTTTTGGAGAACAAGCCCGCCCCCCGCCCCGTGCTGTCGGAGGAAACCGCCGCCCTCCTCACCCGCCTGCTCATGGAGGTCAATTCCCCCGAAAACGGGGGTACCGCCGCCCGTTACCTCCATGAAACCCCCTCCCTCGGCATGGAAACCGCAGGGAAGACGGGCACCACCCAAGGGGGCTGTGACCGCCGCTATATCGGCATGACCCCCCGTCTTCTGGCGGGGGTGTGGATGGGCTACGACTACCCCGCCAGACAGGGCGGGATCACGGGCAACCCCTGCGTAGGCATCTGGGACGAGCTGATCACGGTCTGCGAGGGACTCTACCGCGGAGCGCCCCCAAAAACCGCCTTTGACCTCCCCGAAACGCTGGTGGAGGCGGAGATTTGTCCCCTGTCGGGAGCACTTCTCAATCCCTGGTGCGCCGAGGCCCTCGGTGACCGCCCTACGACCAAGGGGTGGTTCGTGAGAGGCACCGAGCCTGTGGTGCAATGCCCCCTCCACGAGGAGCCCCCCATCACCGTTACCCCTCTCGACCCCACAGACCCCGACCGCATCCCCCTCCTCCCCGAGGACCTGATCCCTGGGGATGAAAATATTCACCCCCTGCCGCCCCGTCACACCCCCAATAAGGATCGGGATGATTCCCCTCTCCCGTGGCTCAGCCGCTGGTTCAAGCGCTTCACGAGAAAGGGAGACTGACGAAAACCCTCGCGGCGGATAGGCTTTTCGGTGCCCGACTCCCCCAAAAGCGATCGCCTCTCCTCCCTCCGCGGGACGGGTCGGCAACGAGTCGGGCTGCATGTTGAATTTGAAACAAATCTTTACAAATAAAGCAGAAAAAAACACTTGACAAAAGCCCTTGAATATGGTATAATCCCTGCTGTTTGGTTGCTGAAAACACCCAAAAATAATCATTGAAATGAAAGGATTTACCATCATGAAGAAGCTGCTTTTGATCGCGATTCTCATGCTCGCTCTGGTGCTGACCGCCGTGGCCTGTGACAAGACCCCCGACGGTGAGGATACCACCGTCGCCGACACCACCGTCGAGACCCCCACCGAGGCACCCACCGAGGAGCCTACCGAGGAGCCCACCGAGGAGGTTACCACTGAGGAGCCTACCGAGGAGCCCACCACCGAGGAGGTTACCACTGAGGAGCCTACCGAGGAGCCTACCACCGAGGAGGTGACTACCGAGGAGCCTACCACCGAGGAGGTGACTACCGAGGAGCCTACCACCGAGGAGGTCGTTGAGCCCGTTGATATCGACCTGACCACCGTTACCGCCACCGGCAGCTGGCCCACCGTGGACGTTCCCGTGAACGCTCCCGCTCTGGGTCTCGGTGAGGATCAGCACGTCATCGCTCTGCACTACGGTTCTATCGTTCTGGGCGAGATGGATCTCTCCAAGTTCTCCAAGGTCACGGTTACCTACGTCACCCCCTGCGGTGAGCTGAACGGCTCCAACTTCAACGCCGAGTACGAGGCTACCGGCAAGCGTGTTCTCCTGCTGAACACCGTTTCCGCCATCCAGGAGGGCACCGCCTTTGAGTACCTGCCCGCCGAGGATGCCATCATCACCACCAACCACTATGAGATGTCCTCTGTCCTCAACGAGGTCAAGACCGTGGAGATCGACCTGACCGAGATCGACTACAACGGCCAGGTGGTCCTCTCCTTCGATGCCCGTAACGCGAACAACGAGTTCGGCGCTATCGGCTATCTGGTTTACGTCACCGGCATTACCTTCGCGTAATTCCGTCCAAAGAGTCCCTTCGCCTTGCGCGGAGGGACTTTTTTGATGGTCCCCCGCCGTCCGCCTCCTATTGACAAACGCCCGCCAGTATGGTATAATCCCAAACAGCCGTCCCCCATCATTCATCCTCACCGAAAAGAGAAGATATATGGAATTTCACGAAAAACTGCAGGCCCTCCGCAAAAGGAAGGGAATCACCCAGGAGGAGCTGGCCTCCGCCCTCTACGTCTCCCGTACCGCGATCTCCAAATGGGAATCGGGACGGGGCTTTCCCAACATCGACTCCCTTAAGTCTCTGGCCGCCTACTACGGCGTGACGGTGGACACTCTTTTGTCGGGGGAGGAGCTGATGACCGCCGCCAAGGAGGAAAGGACCCGCGCCACCCGCTCCCTTCGCGACTGCGCCTTCGGCCTGCTGGATCTGTGTACCCTGCTGCTTCTGTTCCTCCCCCTTTTCGGGCAGAAAACCGAGGAAGGGGTGCTGGCGGTGTCCCTGACGGATCTGACCGAGGCGGCCGCCTACCTACGGATCCTCTCCCTCATCCTCGTGGGGGGAGCCGTCTTGTGGGGGATCCTCACCCTGACCCTGCAAAGCGCGGACACCCCTCTGTGGGTCAGATGCAAGACACCCGTGTCCCTCTTTATAGGCCTTGCGCTGGTTCTGCTCTTCACCGTCACCCGCCACCCCTACGCCGCGGTCTTTGTCCTTACCCTGACCGCCGTCAAGGCGTTTTTCCTCCTGAAACGGCCATGACACGAAGCGTGTCACCACCGTGACGCCCCGATTCTTGTCAAAAACACCTCCCCTTGGTAGAATGAAGGCAGACTTCACACCCGTGAAGCCCTCATCAAAACCAAAGGGAGGTTTTTCTATGAAACAAACGACCCAAAAGCACCGTCGCCTGTTCGCGGTTCTGTCCGTAAGCCTTCTCGCCGCCTTCGCCCTGTGGACCGTCCTTTTGACCCGCGCGGACGTCCGTCCCGTCGGCCCGAACGGATCCGGCGTAGGCCTCGCCACCCTCAACGCCGCCTTCCACCGCCTCACGGGGGTGCACATGACCCTGTACCTCTTCACCGATTGGCTGGGGCTTGTCCCCGTGGCCACCTGTATGGGCTTCGGGGTGCTGGGTCTTGTCCAATGGATCAGACGGAAAAAGCTCCGACGGGTGGATCGCTCCCTCCTCGTGCTGGGGGGCTTTTACCTCGCCGTCATGGGGGCCTACCTTCTCTTTGAGGAGCTGGCGGTCAATTATCGCCCCGTCCTGCTGGGTGGCTATCTGGAGGCCTCCTACCCCTCCTCCACCACCCTCCTGGTGCTCTGCGTCATGCCCACCGCCGCCACACAGCTGTGGGGGAGGATCAAGGGCGTGATCCTCCGCCGCGCTATGGTGTGCGTCATCGTCGGCTTTACCGTTTTTACGGTTTTGGCCCGCCTTGTGTCGGGGGTCCATTGGCTGACCGATATCGTGGGCGGGATCCTGCTCAGCGGAGGACTGGTCGCGGGGTACGAGGCCCTGCGGTAAGCCCGCCGCCCGTTTTTCTCATGGGTTTGCGCCCCATATTTACCAGTCCCTATTGCATTTTCGGGAAAAGTATGATACAATGGAATCGGAGGACACCGCACCCCGTCCTTCCCATCCCATCCACCAAGGAGGAACCCTTATGAGAGCCTTTCGTATGCTGAAAAAGACCCTGTCCCTCATGCTGACGGGGACGTTGATGGCAGGAGCCATCGCGGGGAGCGGTATTGCCTCCGTAGCCGCCGCAGGACCCGCCGACGCCTTTTCGGAGTGGGAGCTGAGCGGCTTCACCCCCAAGACCATCGGCGGCGAGGCTGTCCTTGTGGGCGGTGGCGGCACCTTCAGCGAGATGACCACCAAGGCCGCCGTGTCCACCGCCTATCTGGAATTCGACGTCTGGGTGGACAGCGTCCAGAGTACCGTGGACGGCAACGTGGGTGCCTCCTATAACACGGTGGAGGACCACCAGATCTTCTTTGAGTACAACACCGTGAACAAGGTGGCGCGGGTGCGCCGCTTCGTCAACGGCGGAGATCAGCACATCGGAGCGGCCAAGAGCATTGATCTGAAAAACAAGACGTGGTACCGCTTCACCATCGCCCTGGAGGAGAACGACATCCGCTGGTACATCGGGGACGATCTCATCTTCTCCATCAAGAATTCCTACGGCGAAAAGCTCACGGGAGGCGCATGGACCCTGCAGGGCTACAACACCACCCCCCATATCAAGAACGTGACCATGTACAACAGCCTCTCGGGTGCCTTCCCCGAGTGGGATACCACAGGCTGGGAGCGCAAGGCCGAAAGCGGCCGCCACATCCTTACGGGGGGCAAGACCCTGACCACCAAGGAGTCGGTGAGCCTCAATACCCTGGATCTGTACGCCAAGCTGACGGGTCTGGGGAACACCTCCGCTCTGTCGGTAGCCTATGCGGCAGAGGGCGGCGCTACCTACTCGGTGGAGTACAGCCACTCCGCGGGGACCCTGACCCTGTACCGCACTTTGAACGGCCAAAAGACCGCCGAGACCTCGGCCTCCTTCACCCTGACCGAGGGGAGCGGACGGGATCTGCGGATCACCCTCAACGACGGGGAGGTGCGGGTGCTGGCCGACGGCCGTGCCGTGCTGGTATCCGAGAACACCTACGGAGACGTGCTGGCCACGGGCCGCTGGACGGTGACCGTCACCGACGCCAAGGCCTCCTTGGGCGGGCTGGCCTTTGATAACGTGGCCCCCGAGAATCTGACTCCCGTGAAGAACTGCGACCTGGAGTTCGCCACCGCCGCCTCGGTGAAGGTCTTCTCCGCCTTCGCGGGGAGCGTGAAGCACGCCGACGGCAAGCTGGTCTACACCCTCAGCGGCGCGGGCACCTACCTGGATTCCCCCACCATCGAGGCTCCCGTGGGCACCGCCTACAGCGCCAAGCTGGCGGTGAAGAACACCATTTTCTTCCGCATGAAGAACGACACCGACACCGAGACCTTCAAGGTCTACTACAAGACCGACCGCGTCCTGCGCTACAGCGAGGAAAACTGCGTGACCGTGACGGTGAAGCAGGGAAGCGGCTTTGAGTCGGTCTACGCCAACCTCTCGGCCTGCAAGGACACCGCTGGCTACCTCCGCGGCTTCCGCATCGTCCCCGTGGGGGCCACCAAGGGTACCGTCACCATCGACGCCATCTCCTTTGAGCGGGAACCCCCCCTCTACGACTACGCGGGTGAGATCACCTCTTGCCTCGCCGACGGGGAGAAGAATACCGTCACGGTCAAGGGCAAGCTGGACTCCGCCTACAAGGACGCCACGGTGAAGCTCTACGAGATCAAGATCAACAACTGGAGCGAAAACCTGGAGGGTCTGACCCCCTCGGCCACCGCCAAGGCAAACGGCACCGACTTTACGGTGACCCTCCCCTTCAAGACCGACAAGATCACCCGTCTCACCTCCCTGTTCATCGCCGCCGTCTCCACCCCCGCGGGGGAGACCAAGATCTCCGGCCGCTTCATGGTGGAGAACTACCGCGACTTCTCGGATAACCCCTACGAGTTCACCCTCCCCGAGCTGACCGTCAAGGTCACCGACCCCCGGTTCGGTGCCAAGGGCGACGGCTTTACCAACGATAACGCCGCCATCCAGGCCGCCATCGACTACGTCAACGCCCAAGGCGGCGGTACCGTGGTGCTGGAGGGTGACGACACCCGCTACGGCCGCCGCTATATCGCCACCCGTCTTCAGCTCAAGGACAACGTGGAGCTGCGCATCGAGGAGGGGGCCATCCTGTGGCAGTCCCCCCGCGAGGCCGACTACGATTACGACGTTCTGCGGGGCCACGATATGTCCGTCCCCGGGGTCAACTGGACCCATATCTTCCTCTGCCATAACTACCCCCTCATCCTGGCCTCCGAGCAGAAAAACGTCAAGGTGACGGGCGGCGGTACCATCCGCATGAACGACGCGGGTGGCGAGAATCTGGACGGCTACGACGGCTCCTCCATCTGGACGGGCTGTGAGTGCCGTATCCACATCGTGCCCATGGCCTTCTACCGCTGTGACGGGGTGGAGGTGTCGGATATCACCGTCCTCCGCGCCAACAGCTACCTTATGAGCATGACAGGGAGCCGCAACGTCTACGTGGGCAACGTCGTCGAGAAGGAGACCACCTGCGCCTCGGGAGATGGTATTGGTCTGGGCGGTGCCAAGCACGTCCTCATAGACCGCTTCGTCATCTGCTCCAATGACGATGCCGTGACCCTCACCTCCACCTACGACGACCCCCGCGGCATGACCTGGTGGCACTCCACCCCCGGCGAGGATAACCGCGTCATGAATGTCACGGTCAAGTCCAGCTACATCTTCAGCGGCCACGGTATTACCTTCATCCCTTGGGGCACCGACGCCCCCGACCTCTCCAAGCAGGAGATCCGCAACATCGAGGTCTACGATTGCCTCCTGTCGGGTCCCACCGCCGTGGGTACCTGGCCCGATAACCCCTACTACGGCAGGAAGCCCTTCGACAACACCGAAACCAATGATTTCTCCCCCGTGGTGGGCGTCCGCATCCACGATAACGTCTACCAAGCCCCCGCCACCCTGGAGTGCATCACCGCCACCGATATCATCACCGACTGCGGCATCACCTCCCATAACCAGTTCGTCCACGGCGACTTTGAGCGCAAGAACGGCAAGGAGGGCTGGGTCGCGGGCCTGTCCAACTGGTCCTACACCGTAGGCGACGACTCCACCGTGGACACCGTGGATATCAGCGGCGACCATAAGGGCCATATCAAGGGTACGGGCTCCCTCTACCAAGGCCTGCGCCTGAATGTGGGCACCCATACCTTTACCCTGGACACCAACCTCACCGCGGGGAGCGGTATCCTCTTCGTCCGCAACGCTATCAGCGGGGAGTATCTGGTGCGCCTGCCCCTGCGCTGGGGAGATAAGCCTCAAAACAAGGTCACCTTCGCCCTCACCGCCCCCGCGGATCTGGAGCTGGGCGTGGAGCTGACCGAGTCGGGCGAGATCCTCATCGACAACGCCTCGGTCAAGACCAAGCGGGAGGAGGGAGGCACCGTCGCCTATCCCGACCGCTACACCGAGGACTTTGAATCCCAAAACACCCCCACCTTCGATTACAGCGGCGGCACCGTCACCGCCGAGGACGGCAACAAGGTGCTGAAGGTGGATAACCCCGGCGGTTCCCCCAAGGCCATGATCCTCCACGAGGACCGGAAGACCTTTGACCTCCGCTTCCACCTGAAGATCACCGAGGTGGGCTCCACCGTGGACGGCAACGTGGGCGTGATCTTCTCCAAGACCGACGGGAACAACTGCTACTTCTTTGAGTACAACAGCGTCCTGAAGTACATCCAGCTCCGCTCCTTCGTGGGTGGCGCGCCCGCGGTCCTCTTCCATATTCCCATGGAGCTGAAGACGGGGGAGTGGCACCAGTTCGGCCTGCGGATGCAGAACGGCAAGCTGGAGGTCTACATCGACGGCGAAAAGGTGGCCGAGGGTGAGACCAAGGCCAACCTCCGCGGTACGGCTCTGACCACCACCGCCTACCACACGGGCTACTGTCTGGACAATATCACCCTCGCCCCCGCGGGAGAGCTGGACATGACCGAGAAGATCAGCCTCAAGTCCGAGACCCCCAAGGGCTATACCCTGACCCTCAACGCGGGCGGCGGCACTCCCATTCCCGAGTCCCTGCTTCTGCCCGAGGGCGCGGAGCTCCCCGCCGTGACTCCTCCTACCCTGGAGGGCTACGAGTTCGGCGGCTGGGCACTGGACGGGGAGATCATCGACCTGGCCACCTTTAAGATGCCCGCCCGCGACGTGACCCTGACGGCGGTGTGGAGCCTCCTCCCCTCTGAGACGAGACCTCCCGAGGCCGAAACACAGCCCGATCCGGAAACGGATCCCGCCGACCCCGATACCACCCCCGACGGCCAGACCACCGATCCCGTCACCGACACCCGGGACCCCGCCGAGACCGATCCCCCCAAGAAGGGCTGCCGCTCGGTGCTGGACGCCTCGGCGCTCCTGCTCATGCTGGGCGGTGCTCTGCTGACGGCGCGGAAAAGACGGGAGCATGAGTGAATCTGACCCGTCAACACCCCTATAACGCAAAAAAGGCCTCCACCGCTCGTCGGTGGAGGCCTTTCGTGGTATGTAAAGAATCAATACACCTTGTTGATGAGACCGTAGTCCTTCTTCTTGGCGGTGTCGTCACCCACGTGGTACATACCCTCGACGGTGAAGTCGTCCCAAGGATGCTTGCGGGCGCGGAGAAGGATCTGCATGGAGCGAAGGACAGAGCCCTGGCTGAAGAGCAGGATCTTCTTGCCGGCGTACTGCTCGTTGATGATGTCAAAGACGTCGGCGCAGTTGGCGATGACCATACCCCAGGAGGTGCCGCTGGGGGTTCTGGCGAACATATTGTTTTCCAGCTCGCGGGCGATGAAGGTGGGGTGCTGGTGGATCTCCTCGAAGGACTTGTACTCCCAGCCGGTGTTGTCGATACCGTGAAGCTTGTGGACCTTGAAGGCCTCAAACTTCTGGGGGTAGGACATGATGATCTCCTTGGTGTGGACCACGCGGGGGATGGGGCCGTAGAGAGCCACATCGAAGTCGTACTGATCCAGCTCCTGGGCCTGCTTCTTGGTGATCTCAATGCCCTTCTCGGTAAAGCCGCAGTTGTCGGAGGTGTCGCTCATGAACTCGTGCTTGGCCACGGCCAGAGTCTCGG
Source organism: Clostridia bacterium (assembly GCA_017483125.1). Taxonomy (GTDB): domain Bacteria; phylum Bacillota; class Clostridia; order Oscillospirales; family CAG-272; genus CAMEON01. The sequence continues at coordinate 7,173 of JAFULU010000356.1, read as the reverse complement.
CGTGGCGGATCAGATGGATGGACTTACACTTCAGCTCGGGAACGGTGGTACCCTCGATGTAGTCGATCTTACCGGTGTACTGGTCGATATCAATGCCCCACTTGAGGAGACGGGAGGTAATATGCACTCTTTCGGATACGGGAATGGTGTTGATGTCAAACATGGGCTTTTGTTTCCTTTCTTATGTTTGGCTGTTCGTTTTTTGGATTACTTGGACTTCATCAGAGCCTTGACCTTGTCGGTCAGGTTGTTCTCGATGATGTAGTTGTAGACAGACTTGGGAACCATATCGCTCCAGTCCACGCCGTCCACGATCTTCTGGCGGATCTCGGTGGAGCACATAGCCTTTTCCCGCTTGTCAAAGAGAACGTGGGTGCCGTAGCCCAGCTCACCCAGGCGGTGGAGCTTCTCGTAGCCCCAGTCGTCGTAGATGGTGAAGAAGGAGGTGGCGGTCAGGGGAACGTAGTTGTAGAGGATCTCGGGACGCTCGATGGGGTAGGGGGTGATCTCAAAGTCCTCGCGGGGGATGCCTGCCTCCAGAAGAGCCAGCTTGACCATGTTGAAGCGCTCGTAGTAGGTGAAGGGGTTAGAAGCGGCCTCGCTTCTGTGAGGGTCAATATCCTCACGGATGAGGGTGGCGTTTTCGGGGGAGGTAATGCCGACGATCAGCTTCTTGCACTGGGCCTTGGCCAGCAGGGCGTACTGCAGATGGTCGTTGTGGAAGAGCTGGAATCTTCCGTGGATAAAGCCTAATTCGATCATGTTTTTGATCTCCTTTTTCAGAATACAGTATATGACGGAATAAAAACGTACGAATGGAATCACCGCTGACGTCGGCGGGGCCTTAGTAGCAGGCCTTTTTGATGATCTGCTTGCGCAGGTAGGAGACGGGGGTCTTTGCGACACCGTCCTCAAAGGTCACACCGAAGATGGTACCGATCTTACCTTGCCGCTCGGTGTCGTCGCAGACAAAGTAACTGCATTTCTCCTGCAGATCAATGATATTGATCATCCAGCCGTCGGGGCCTTCAAACCACCCTCGGATCTCGGGCAGTCGGTCCAGGATCCTGCGGGTGTCCCAGACACAAAGCTGGGCCATGCGGGGGGGAAGGATCTCGGTATCGCGGAGACGCTTGAGGTCACCCATCAAGGCGTTTTTCAGATCAGCCTCCACCAGAGATTGCACTTCGGTGAAGTAGGCGGCGCACCAGTCGGGGGTGATCTCCCCTTGGGCGCAGAGGGCGGCGAAGGCCTCTCTGTCCTCCTTTGTGGTGTTGGAGGAGGTGAGGTTCAGGGTGTTATCCAGTATGGCCGCGACCAGAAGGCGGGCGGTGGCGGGGGACATCCGATCCTTCAGTCCCTTCGCTGTCCATTCCCGATAGATCAGGGTAGCGGCGGCGCCGATGAACTCAATGCGAGCGCCGTCTCCAATGCGCTCCTGCCAGTAGGCTTCAAAGCCCACGTGGTGGTCGTAGACCTCGCGGACGCGGTCAAGAGGAACCGAATCCTTGATGTAGTCGGGATCCGACACGTCCACGATGACGTAGCGGGCGTCCCGTTCTCGGAAGTGGGGGGGCAGGGCACGCAGGACCTGTCCGTCCTCGGAAAGGGAAGGGGTGACGCTGTAATTGGCGGAGGCATTGGAGTAGGCCAAAGCCTCGTAGCCCTCCAGCCGCAAAAGCTCGGCCATGGCCACGGCGCAGGCGTAGGCGTCGATGTCCAGATAGGTGGAGCCGGCTGTCACGAGGATGGGGGCTGTATTGTTGTTTTGTTTCATGCTTATCATCCGATGACGGTAAAAAATCAAGCTTTACGGGGCTGCCGTGGCTTTATTTGACTATAATACCATAGTTTTTCTGAATTGTCAATATGCTACCGTTCCCTTTTTCAGAGAAAATCGGCATGAAACTCCAAGGTTTTTCGCCGTTTTTCATAAAAAAAGGGCTTCTGCATATCCCGAACCGCAGGAAGGCACCTACAAGGACGGTGACCCGCGGTCGGACAGACCTTTCCCGTATAGAATACCATAAAATTTCCTGTTTGTCAATGGGGTTTTTTGAAATAACACGGTTTTGGTGTGAATTTTCTGTGAAGAGGATCTTCGTATAGGGCAATTTGGAGTACCGACGCCCCAAAAGGGCATCCCACACGGCGATGAGGGATGCCCTTGAGTCTTGGCTTACTTACCGCACCCCTTGTCAAAGGCAGGGTTGCAGGCGTAGAAGTTCTTGGAATCCAGCTTATCCTGGGTGATGCGGAGGGCATCCCCAAACCGCTGGTAGTGGACGATCTCCCGCTCGCGCAGGAACTTGATGGGCTCTCTTACGTCGGGGTCGTCGCAGAGGCGGAGGATGTTGTCGTAGGTCACCCGTGCCTTCTGCTCGGCGGCCAGATCCTCGTGGAGGTCGGCGAGGACGTCCCCCTTGACCCCCACGTACTTCATGTCGAAGGGCACCCCCGAGGCGGCCACGGGGTAGACACCCGTGGTGTGATCCACGAAGTAGGTGGCGAAGGGGGAGTTCTTGATCTCCTCCTCGGAGAGGTTGCGGGTGAGCTGGTGGAGGATGGCGGCCACCATCTCGAGGTGCGCCAGCTCCTCCGTGCCCACATCCGTTAAAATCCCCACCACCTCCTTATAAGGCATACTGTACCGCTGGTGCGGGTACCGCATGGAGGCGGCCAGCTCGCCGTCCGGTCCGCCGAGCTGACTGATCAGAATTTGCGCCAGCTTGGGGTTGGGGTTCTTGATCTTCACAGGAAACTGCAGCTTCTTCTCATAGATCCACATAACACTACCTCCTTACTCCGCGTCGTATTCCCAGGGGAAGGGCTTCCCCATCCAGTCCCACGAGTCCCCCTTATTCCCGAAGGCGGTGAGGGGACCGCAGACCGACTCGTACTCGGCGTGGAGGGCGTCGCTCTGGGCCTTCAGCTTGCGGTAGGTCTCCAGGGCGTCGCAGGAGTGGGGGTAGACGTCCAGATACAGAACCGTCTCGTAGAGGGCGAAGTCTACGGCGCGGATCTGCTCCATGAGCTTCTTGCAGTTGACCGAAACACTCCCACCGCACCCGCAGGCGGGTCTCTCGGGAATGGGCGTGGGTGCTTGGCATACAGGGGCGTGGGAGGTGGCGTTTTCGGGATAACGGCTCTGTCCTTGATTGCTCCCCAAACCGCACCCGCACCCACCGGAGCGGTTGAAGCTCTGGCGGAGCATACCGTCACGGCTCTGGGGACGGCGGTAGGGGGAAGCGTCACCGCATCCTCCCATCCGACTCCCCACGCGGCTGAATCTGTCACGATACTGATTCATCATACCCGTCTCCTTTCTCCGCGGCAGGCGCATTCCGCCGTACCTAAGCCACCCTCGCCGCCCAGGGGCAGATCCAGCTCACCGAACAGAGTCCCGCGGTGGAGAGCGGTGTCGGGATCGTACAGCCCGCGGAAGACCTGGCAGGGGCTGTAGACCATGGCGAGGGGATACTCGCAAAGTCCCCAGCTGTCGGGGCCGCAGCCCTCGTAGCCCACGCAGCCGCACCCGCCGTGGGGATGGTGATGTCCGTCCTGCCCGTCGCTGATACCGCACCCGCACCCGTTTCCGTGGCCGTGATCCTCGGGGACGCGATCCATGCGGGGATTCAGTCCCGCCGCGGGCAGATCGGCGGGGGGCAGATCCGACTCACGGAGCGGGAAAAGTTGTTTTTCCATGCTGATTCCTCCTTATACCGTATACTGTGTACGCCGACCCCACCGGCAAGCGCGGTCGGCTCACTGGCAGTATATGCGCAAAAGCTGTCGAAGGGAATCGGAAAACAGAAAAAAACCGCCCCACAGAATCTTCCGTGGGACGGTGCTCGGTTGTCAGTCGGTAAAGGGATCGCCGAGGCAGCTGCGGGAATGCTGTGACAGATGATCCTTTCGGTCAGAAATGCCGCTTGATGTAGCGGATGCGCCGTCTCCTGCGCACGGTACGCAGACCGTACCGCCCCCTCGTACTGCCCGTGGCGTAGAGGTAGGGAAGGAGCAGGGCGGCGAAGATGGGCACCGTCAGCCAGAAGGCACGGCCCGTGAGGTAGGCGCGGAACAGACGGAGGGCCTCCAGAAAGCCACTGCGGGAGAAGTCCTCGGTGACGGTGAGGGGCGCCTTACCCACAATGCGGCCGCCGTGGGAGACGGTGACCGTCCCCACAATGTCTCCCGCCTTGATGGGCGCGGTCAGCCCGTCCCCGTCCAGAATGAGGTCGTAGGTCAGCTGACCCTCCACGTCCAGATCCTCGGGGAGGTAGATCTTCAGATCCTCGGCGGGCACCACGTCGGCCTTGGACTTGCTGATACCCGTCATGCCCACCCGCAGAGTGTCCAGGGTATCCCCCGCCGAGAGCACCTTGCGGTAGCCGTAGTTGCGGTTGGCCCAGGACAGAAGACGGTTGGTCTGGACGTAGGCGGGGATCAGCTCTCCCGACCCCACGTCCAGGCCCCGCAGGATGACGCAGAGATTGGAGGCACCGTCGGCGGCCTCGTAGACCGTGACCACGCACCAGCCTCCCTCGTCGGTCATGCCCGCGTTCATGCCCTTGCAACGGCCGTTGTAGTAGTTCTGACTGCTGTCGGAGATGAGGGCGTTGCGGTTGGAGAAGATCCGCTCCTCCGAGACGTTGGTGGCGGGAACCGTGTAGGTACGGGTAGAGCTGACCAGCATGTACAGCTCGTTGGCGTAGGCCTCGCGGGCGATGAGGGCAACGTCGCGGGCGGTGGTGCACATGGCGGGATCGTGGAGTCCCGTAGGGTTGGTGTAGCGGGTGTGGAGGGTGCCCAGCCGCTGGGCCTCGGTATTCATGGCCTCCACAAAGGCGGCCACAGACCCCGATGAGAGGCAGGCCACCACGTGGGCGGCGTCGTTGTAGCCTCCGCAGATGGCGGCGTAGAGGAGATCGCGGACCGTCAGCTTCTCTCCGTCGGCCAGATGCATACTCCGCCCCGTGACCCCCGCTACCATGGCGGCGGAGACGGTGACCTCCTCGTCCAGACGGTCGTACAGGGAACGGCAGGCCAGAAGCCCCATCATGATCTTGACCGAGGAGGAGGGGTAGACGTTGGTGTCGGCTTCCTTTTCGTATAAGGTGAGGTTGTTTTCCAGATTCAGAAGCAGCACCACCCCCACGTCGGCAGAGGCGGGGGCATCCTCGGCGGCGGCGGGCAGAAGTCCCACCGAAAGAAGCGCCGACAGAGTCAGGAGAACAGACAGGAAAAGCAAAAGGGTACGCCGACACAGACGGCGAGACCCCGAATGATTGGGACGGGTGTCAGCGGTCATGGCGGCGTACTCCTTTCGGGAATGGTAAATGGTATATAATTAGAAGAAATCGGTATCGGTGTCGATCACCAGGGGTCGGCTCAGCCGCGCCTCCACGTAGGCCTTGGCCTTGACGGCGTCCCGCTCAATGGCCGCCACCAGCTCCTCCAGACTCCCGAACTTCTGCTCGTTCCGGAGCTTGACGAGAAATTCCACCTTGATGCGCTGGCGGTAGAGATCCCCCTTCATGCCGATGACGTAGGTCTCGCAGTTGACGCGGGCGAAATCGTCCACCGTAGGGTGGGAGCCCACGTTGGAGACCCCGGGGAAGAGGCCGTAGGGGGTGTGGCAGAGGGTGGCGTAGACCCCCGTTTCGGGGATGGCGCGCTCGGCGGGGAAGTACTGGTTGGCGGTGGGAAAGCCGATGGTGCGCCCCAGAGCCTTGCCGTGGACCACGGCGGTCTCCAGAGAGTAGGGACGGCCCAGAAGCCGCTCGGCGGTCTCCACGTCCCCGTGCTTCAGGCTCTCGCGGATGCGGGAGGAGCTGACGGTCAGTCCGTCCATCTTCATCTCGGGCTGGATGCGCACACGGTCCTTGCCGAAGGCCTCCAGCAGATGGTAGACGGTGCCCGAGGCGTGACGGCCGAAGTAGTGGTTGAAGCCGCAGACCGCGCCCACACAGCCGCAGGACTCCTTGAGGAGGGTGATGAACTCGGCGGGGGAGTAGTCGCGGACGTCGGGGAAATTGCAGAGGCAGACGAAATCCATCCGCATACGGGCAAAAAGACGGAGCTTGTCCCGCAGGGTGGTCAGATGCCCGCGGACACGGACGGGGGTGACTCCCTCGGGGGTGAAAACGTAGTCCACCGTAGGGCGGATAAAGCAGAAGACACCCGACAGGGTCTTGCCCTCGGCGGCCGTCAGCTCACGGGTGAGCTGCTTACCCTCGTTGAGCAGGACCGCGTGGGCGCGGTGAACGCCGTCGAAGTTACCGAGGCAGAGCACCGAGCGGGCGGGAGGCTCCATGAGACGGGGCTCAGGACCCCGCAGGTCGGCAAAGATCAGACGGGGGGCCATGGGTCAGGAGTCCTCACGGGTGGCGGGGCAGTAACGGACGTAGAGGTCGATGAGGGTGGTGAGGAGCTTGTCCCGACCCACGCGGCGGGCGATGGCGCGGGCGTTGGTGCCCTCGGGAAGGTAGGTGGGATCCTCGGTGATGAGGTAGCCCGACAGCTGGGTGGCGGGATCCTGTCCGCAGGCGCGGATGATGGCGATGAGCTCGGTCAGGGAATCCTCACAGCAGGGGCAGGGAGCATCCTCCCGCCCGGAGGTAGCAGGCGTAGTCTCGGCGGGATCCAGATACAGGAATTTGTTGGTATCAGACATGGAAAAACGGTCTCCTTTCACGGTGGAGCAGGGAATTGATCCAAACAACTATGAATTGCATATAGTTATTTTTATTATACAGCAATCCCCGTAAAAAAACAAGGGGAGGAACAAAGAATTTACAAAAAGTTGCGAATTGACCCAAAGAAACCGCCAAAAAACCGCCCTCACACCCGTGGGAGCGGTCTTTTCGGTTGCTTTCGGAGACTTGCGGTCATTCACCCTCGGTGGGAGCCTCGGTATCCGACTCGGACTCACCCTCGGTGCTCTCTCCCTCGGTGGTCTCCTCCTCAGGAATCTCCAGCGAGAGGTAGACCGTCACGGGCGCGCCGTCCTTACCGATGTAGGCAAAGAAGCCCATGTACGCCTCCATGGGGTAGGAGCCGTTTCGGATGGAGTTGAAATCCACCACCAGCGTATCGGTCCCGGGGGCGGTGGGCAGCAGGGTTTCGGGCTCTGAGGCCCCGTCGGGATAGACCTTGATGCGCCCCGCGCGT
>JAFULU010000355.1 GCA_017483125.1 Clostridia bacterium | reverse complement strand
CGCACAGCGAATCGACGGAATCTTTTCCGTCATTCGTTACAAAAAACCTTCGCATAGGATCAACTATACGTGCGGTTTTTTGTTTAGACTGACGAAAAATCTTCTCGCCGCTCGCCGCACGTTGAGTTATTAGAGATGCCCAAGAGATAGCTATATCGAATAGGGAAGGAGCGCCTGCGGGGGCTCTTTTTCTGTTTCCGTCCCTCCTCTGCCTGCACGGCGAGGAAAAGGCAACTCCCACAAAATGCGTGTCCCTCTCTTGTGCGATTCGTAGAAAAATTAAAAAAGTAAAAAAACGACAAGCTTTCGGTGGAAAAACAGTAGACAAAATCAAGAAAAAGTGGTATGATTAGGATAAAAAGGGAAGGAGGCTCTATGAAGGACTTTTTCTACGAGCTCAAGCACGAGATCACCGCGGACTACTTCACCGTGGAGGAGGCTTCCGACCTGTCCTTCCCCATGCATATGCACCGATGCTTTGAGATCATTCTCCTTCTGGAAGGCTCCATGCGGGTGCGGATCGAGCGGGAGGAGCACGAGATCCTTCCGGGGGACATGATCCTCATCAAGCCCAACCGCCTCCATAGCCTGGAGACCCCCGCCCACAGCCGTCACAAGCTCTGCATCTTCTCCCCCGAGCTCATCGCGGCGGTGGCTCCCACCCTCAAAAAGCACCCCCTGACCTCCCCCGTGATCCGCCGCGTCCCCTCCCCCTACCGCGAGCTCTTCGAGGGCATTGACCAGTCCGCCGCCATCGGGGGGATCAAGGGCTTTCTGTACTGCGTCTGTGACCTGTTCTGCGGTCAACTGGACATGGGGCGGGAGGAGGAGGCAACGGGGAAGGATCACCTGATCCGCGATACCCTGCGGTACGTGGAGGAGAACGTCCACGCCCCCTGCTCCCTGACCGCCATTGCCGAGGCCTTGGGCTACTCCGACTCCTACCTCTCCCGCGCGTTCGGGGAGGCGGTGGGCATCCCCCTTTCGGCCTACGTCCGTCAGGTCAAGATCAACCGCGCCTGCTACCTGCTGAAGAATACCCGGAAAAGCGTCACCGACATTGTCAGCCAGTGCGGCTACACCTCGGTGGCCACCTTCAACCACAATTTCCACGAGCTGGTCGGGTGCAGTCCCACCGCCTACCGCAAGCAAAGCAACGGCTGAGGGCTGTACCTCCCTGTAATTCCGTAAAGGAGATTCCCTATGAATCAGACACCGCTGACCCCCCGCGTAAATGCCGCGGGCTACCCCATGGAGGACGGCATCTTCGGGGTGAACGTGGAGATCACCCGCCGCGGCTTCTTCGGCGGTCTGTCCGCCCAGATGCTGAACAACCGCAAGCTCTTCGCGGGCGCAGATGCCCCCGCGGGCTGGGACTGCGAGGGCTTTGAACGGGTCACCGACCGCCCCTTCGAGAGCCTGTGCCACAGCAGCTTCGTCATACTCAAAAACGGCACCATGTCCCAGACCTCCGCGGACATTGCCCTGCAGAAGGGACGCACCTACGAGGCCGCGGTTTGGGTCAGGGCCTGCGCCGATACCGCTACGGTCACCTTCGGCGTGGCAGGGAAGGAGCAGACCTTCACCGTCGCCGCGACAAATCAGCCCTTCACCGCCCTGTCCTTCATCTTTGACGGCGAGGACCTGGATGACGGCACCTTCACGGTCAAAGTCAACGGCGAGGCCGCGGTCTTTGAGGTCTCCCTCCTCCCCACCGACCACTTCTTCGGCATGAGACGGGACGTCATCGAGGCCCTCCGCGCCATCGGTCCCACCTCCCTCCGCTTCCCCGGAGGCTGTGCCGCCGATCACTTCGACTGGAAGGAGAGCCTTAAGGATCCCGCCTACCGCACCCCCACCGACGGCTCCTCCAAGTGGTTTTTGTTCCGTGATTCCTACGATCAGGATACCCTGGATATCGGTCTCAACGAGTTTATGATGCTCTGCCGAGAGCTTCACGCCGAGCCGGAGCTCACCGTCAGCCTCATCCTCTCGGACGGGGAGGACGCCCGCCGACTGGTGGAGTACTGCAACGGGGACGCCGCCACCGAGTACGGCGCCAAGCGGCAGGCTCTTGGCTTTGATCCCTTCGGTATCCACCTCTGGTACGTGGGCAACGAGGCCTACTTTTTCGGTGGGGCATACCAGCCCAGCGCCGTGGCCGCCGCCCGCACCGACGAGCTGATCGCCGCCATGAAGTCCGCCGATCCCACCATCGCCGTGGCCATTGGACTCACGTGGGGCTACGGCTACCGTGAGTGGGCTCACGACTTCATGAACCGCCTCCAAAGTGGCTTTGAGTACGTCTCCTACCACGACTACATCGGCATCCTCCCCGACGCCACCCAAGGGGACAACGGCATGGCTACCTGCGAGATGCTGGAGTCCAACTTCGCCGACGGGGAGTGCTTCGGTCTCCATTTCTACCGCGACGACCTCTACGCCGATTGCTTTGAAAAGATCCGCGTCTGCGTGGACGAGTGGAACTACTCCTGGGGCAAGGATTCCTCGGGTGCGCTCCTCTTCTCTAACGCCCTGCAGTTCCATTTCTTTGCCAAGGGGAAGGTGACCTACCACATCGACCGCGCCGAGTTCTTCATGCCCGTCAACGAGGGCATGGTCTTCGTGCGGGGCAATACCTGCAAGACCGAGAGCACGGGCGAGCTTTTCCGCCTCATGCAGAGCCACCGCGGGGGCCGTGTGATCCCCTGTGAGAGCGGGAACCCCGCGTTGGATATCCTCTGCACCGACCACGGCGGCCACCTGTATCTGTCGGTCGTCAACCGCAAGGACACCCCCGTGGAGCTGACCGCGGAGGGCTACGGGATCGCCGCCTGCACCGAACTCCGCACGGGAGAGTACAGCTTCACCAATAACGACTTTGCCGTCATTCAAAGCGCGGACGCCACCGTCCACGGACACAGCGTGCTCTTCATGAAGCTTGCAAAGTAATACGTGAACTTATATTGTACATATTGTAATTTTATGAAACAAGGAGAGTATAGCCATGAAAATTTTCATTGACACAGCCAATGTGGATGAGATCCGCCGTGCGAACGACTTAGGTGTCATCTGCGGAGTAACGACGAATCCGTCTTTGATTGCGAAAGAGGGACGGGATTTCGTTGAGGTGGTCAAGGAGATCACCGAAATTGTGGACGGCCCCATCAGCGCGGAGGTCATTTCCTTGGAGGCAGATGCCATGGTCCAGGAAGCCCTGAAACTGTACGAAACCATCAATAACAGCAATCTGGTCATTAAAATTCCTATGTGCGCCGAGGGCTTGAAAGCTACGAAACGGTTGTCGGCTATGGGAATCAAAACAAACGTAACGTTGATTTTCTCGACCGCCCAGGCACTTCTGGCAGCTAAGGCGGGAGCTACTTACGTGAGCCCCTTCGTTGGCCGACTGGATGATATTGGTTATGAAGGAATCGAGTTGGTTGAGGATATCGTGAAGATATTCCGCTTATACGGTATTAAGACCGAAATCATTTCAGCCTCCATCCGTTCCTCTAACCATGTCATCGAGGTGGCTCGTGTAGGAAGTGATATCGCCACGATCCCCTATAAGGTCATTGAGAGCATGATCAAGCACCCTATGACCGATAACGGAATCCAGCGCTTCCTGGCAGACTGGGCCACGGTCGAACAAAAGTAATCCACAAAAATGCTAAAATAAAAAATTAAACCCAGAAAGGAAACAAACCATGTACAACCAGATCACCACCATCCCCTTTGAGGGACCCAAGTCCAAGAACCCCTTCTCCTTCCGCTACTACGACAAGGACCGCGTCATCGGCGGCAAGACCATGGCCGAGCAGCTCCGCTTCGCCCTGTCCTGGTGGCACACCTGCAACGCCTCGGGTACCGATATGTTCGGCGGCGACACCATGGACAAGACCTTCGGTCTCGACGGCATCGAGCGCGCAAAGGCCAAGGTTGATTTCGCCTTCGACCTCATGCAGAAGCTGGGCATCGAGTACTACTGCTTCCACGACGTGGACGTGGCCCCCGAGGGCGATACCCTGGCCGAGTCCATCAAAAACCTGGAGATCGTCACCGACTACCTGCTGGAGAAGCAGAACGCCACCGGCATCAAGCCCCTGTGGGTGACTGCCAATATGTTCGGCAACAAGATGTTCATGGCCGGTGCCGCCACCTCCCCCTCCGCTGACGTCTACGCCATCGCCGCCGGTAAGGTCAAGGCAGGCATCGACGCCGCCATCAAGCTGGGCGCTCCCGGCTACGTCTTCTGGGGCGGCCGCGAGGGCTACGATACCCTCATCAACACCGATATGGCTCTGGAGCTGGACAACCTGGGCAAGTTCCTGACCCTGGCCCGCGACTACGGCCGCGCCAAGGGCTTCACCGGTGACTTCTACATCGAGCCCAAGCCCAAGGAGCCCACCAAGCACCAGTACGATTTCGACGTTTGCACCTGCGCCAACTTCCTGCGCACCTACGGCCTCATGGACGACTTCCGCATGAACATCGAGGCGAACCACGCTACCCTGGCAGGCCACACCTTCCAGCATGAGCTCCGCGCCGCTACCGTCAACGGCATCTTCGGCTCCATCGACGCCAACCAGGGCGATATGCTCCTGGGCTGGGATACCGACCAGTTCCCCACCAACGTCTACGACACCACCCTCTGCATGTACGAGGTCCTCAAGGCCGGCGGCTTCACCAACGGCGGTCTGAACTTCGACGCCAAGGCACGCCGTCAGTCCAACACCTTTGAGGACGTCCTTCTGTCCTACATCGCCGGTATGGACGCCTTCGCCCTGGGTCTCATCAAGGCCTACGAGATCATCGAGGACGGCCGCATCGACGAGTACGTAGCCAAGCGTTACGCCTCCTACAACGAGGGCATCGGTAAGGACATCCGCGAGGGCAAGGTGACCCTGGAGTCCCTGGCCGCCTATGGCGAGAACCTGAAGGACGTCATGCCCGTCAGCGGCAGACAGGAGTATCTGGAGTCTGTTCTCAACGATATCCTCTTCTCGGGAGTCTGATATGAACTACTATATTGGTATTGATCTGGGCACCTCCGCCTGCAAGGGTATCCTCACCAACCGTGAGGGTACCGTTCTCGCGGAGCACAGCGTCAGCTATCCCGTTTCCACCCCTCATACAAACTGGAGCGAGCAGGATCCCACCGACTGGTACAAGGCCGCGGTGGAGATCCTCGCCACCTTGTCCAAGGGCCGTGAGACCGAGGTCAAGGGCGTGGGCATCGCGGGCCAGATGCACGGTCTGGTCATGCTGGACGAGCACGACGAGGTCATCCGCCCCGCCATCCTCTGGAATGACGGACGGAGTGCCAAAGAGACCGCCTATCTCAACAGCCTCGGTACCCTCCCCGCCCTTACCGGCAACATCGCCTTCCCCGGCTTCACCGCTCCCAAGATCCTCTGGGTCAAGGAAAACGAGCCCGAGAACTTCGCCAAGACCAAGAAGATCTGTCTCCCCAAGGACTACCTGGCCTACAAGCTGACGGGTGTGTTCTCTTCGGAATACTCCGACGCGGCGGGTATGCTCCTGCTGGACGTACAGAACAAGTGCTGGTCCCCCGAGATGTGCGAGATCTGCGGCATCACCGTGGATATGCTCCCCACCCTTTTCGAGAGCTACGAGGCTACTGGAAAGCTGAAGGCTGAGTACGGTCTCCCCAATGCCATTCTTTGCGCGGGCGCGGGGGACAATGCGGGCGCGGCTGTGGGCACCAACACCCTGCGCGACGGGGATTGCAGTATCTCCCTCGGCACCAGCGGCACCATTTTCCTGCCCTGCGACGAATTCAACACCGAGTGCGGTACCGCCCTCCACAATTTCTGCCACTCCAACGGCAAGTTCCACCTCATGGGGTGCATCCTTTCCGCCGCATCCTGCAACAAGTGGTGGATTCGCGATATCCTGGATACGAATTACGGCGATCCCGCCGAGCCTCACTACGGCAAGACGGGTGTCTACTTCCTGCCCTACCTGACGGGTGAGCGTTGCCCTCACAACGACGTCAACGCGAGAGGCGCGTTTATCGGTCTGTCCGCCACCACCACCCGCGAGGATATGGATCTGGCCGTTCTGGAGGGCGTAGCCTACGCTCTCCGCGACTGCGTGGAGGCGGGCGGCGTGAAGATCGGCAAGGCCGTCCTCTGCGGCGGCGGCGCGGTCAGTAAGGTCTGGCAGACCGTGCTGGCGGGCATCCTCGGCGCGGATATCTACCTCACCGAGACCGAGCAGGGGCCCTCCATGGGTGGCGCACTGCTGGCTATGGCCGCCTGCGGGGAGTACGCCACGGTCTACGAGGCCGCCGACGCCACCGTCAAGAAGACTCTGGCCGTCAAGTGCGATCCCGCTCTGAAGGAGACCTACGACAGAGGCTATAGCGTCTACCGTCAGCTCTACCCCGCCCTCAAGGGTATTACCCTCTGATCATTCTCATAGAAAGGAACCCGACCATGAAAAAAGCCCTCATTTTCCAAGGCGGCTGGGACGGACACGAGCCTCAGCTGACCTCCAAGCGATTCGCCGGGATGCTGGAGAGAAACGGCATCTCCGCCGAGATCTACGACAACCACGAATGCTTCGCCGACCTTGAAAAGCTTTTGACCTACGATCTCATCGTGGCCTGCTGGACCATGGGCACCATGGAGGGGCAGTACTCCCGCAACATCTCCGAGGCCGTGGCTCGGGGCGTGGGCCTGGCAGGCTGTCACGGCGGTATGTGCGACGCCTTCCGCAACGACACCGAGTGGCAGTTCATGACGGGCGGCCAGTGGGTCAGCCATCCCGGCGGCGACGGCGTGGAGTATACCGTCAATATCCGCCGCGGCTCCTCTCCCATCGTGGAGGGCCTGGAGGACTTCACGGTCAAGAGCGAGCATTACTACCTCCACATCGACCCCGCCGTTGAGGTCCTGGCCACCACCCGCTTCCCCCTGGTGAACTACTACCACGCCTCCAACAAGCCCGTGGATATGCCCGTGGTCTGGACCAAGTACTGGGGCATCGGCCGCGTGTTCTACAACTCCCTCGGCCACCACGATGACGTCTTCGAGAACTCCCCCAACGCCGCCGTCCTTATGGAGAGAGGTCTGGTCTGGGCCGCGGGCGGTAAGGAGTACAACGAGAAGCATGGCCTGACCGTGGACAAGTACCTCAACAACGCGAAAATGTATTGATTACAAAATTGCAGTTTATCGGGAACGGGAGAACGAGGGGCTCTGCCCCTGACCCCCGCAAGCCCCTTTTGAAAAAGGGGCTTGACCCCGAAAACTTTCAAAAAGGCATTGATAGGCCAAGAGATTTGATAGTGGGGAGCATAGAGGGCACCCCCATGGGGCCCCTTCCCCATTGGTATCGGCATGGTTATTTACCTCACCGACAACCCCAAATTTGAACACAAAAACAACGGAGGATTTCCCCATGACAAGAATCGGTTTCGTAGGCGTCGGCGCCATCTCGGGCATCTACCTGGAAAACATCACCAACCGCTTCAAGGACATCGAGATCATCGGTGTCTGCGACCTCATCCGTGAGCGGGCCGAGAACGCCGTCAAGAAGTACAACATCCCCAAGCTCTACAACGATATGTACGAGCTCTTCGCCGACCCCGAGGTGGACGTGGTGCTCAACATCACCCGCCCCTACGAGCACTTCGAGGTCACCAAGGCCGCATTGCTTGCGGGCAAGCCCGTCTACTCCGAGAAGCCCCTGGGTGCCACCTGGGAGGAGGGTGTGGAGCTGGTCAAGCTCGCCGAGGAAAAGGGCCTCTGGATCGCGGGCGCACCCGACACCTACATGGGCGCGGGCATCCAGACCTGCCGTAAGCTCATCGACGAGGGAGCCATTGGCGAGGTGGTGGGCGCTACCGCCTTCATGACCTGCCACGGCCACGAGTCCTGGCACCCCGACCCCGAGTTCTACTACAAGCACGGCGGCGGTCCCATGCTGGATATGGGCCCCTACTACGTCACCGCCCTGGTCAACCTCCTGGGCGGGGTCAAGCGCCTGGGCGGTATGGTCGCCACTCCCTTCAAGGAGCGCACCTGCACCTGCAAGGAGCACAACGGCGAGATCATCACCGTGGACGTCCCCACCTCCTACTACGGCACCATGGAGTTTGAGTCGGGTGCTTGTGCCTCCATCCTCATGTCCTTCGACATCTGGGGTGCGAAACTCCCCATCATTGAGATCTACGGCTCCAAGGGCACCCTGCGTGTGCCCGATCCCAACTGCTTCGGCGGCCCCGTGATCCTCCATACTCCCGACAAGGGCGACGAGGAGATCCCCCTCTGCTTCGACTACCCCGAGAACTCCCGCGCCCTGGGCCTGGCCGAGATGGCCTCTGCCCTGAAGGCAGGCCGCCGTCCCAGAGCCTCCTACAAGCAGACCCTCCACGTGTTGGAGGTGCTGACGGGCTTTGAGAGAGCCGTCAAGGAGGGCGGTTATCTGGAGCTGACCACCAAGTACGAGAGAGAAGCACCTATGGCCCAGGGACTGCCCCACGGCGTGCTGGATTGATCCGAAACAGACAAGGAGACATCCCCATGAAAAAGATCGGTATCGTCGGTGTCGGTTGCATCTCCGGCATCTACCTGAAGAACATCACCACCCTCTTCCAAAACATCGAGGTCATCGGCGTCTGCGACCTCATCCGTGAGCGGGCCGAGAACGCGGTGGAGGCGTACAACATCCCCAAGCTCTACGAGGATATGTACGAGCTCTTCGCCGACCCCGAGGTGGATATCGTCCTCAACCTCACCCGCCCCTACCAGCACTATGAGGTCACCAAGGCGGCCCTGATGGCAGGGAAGCACGTCTACTCCGAAAAGCCCCTGGGCGCATCCTGGGAGGAGGGCGCAGAGCTGGTCAAGCTGGCCGAGGAAAAGGGCCTCATGATCGGCGGTGCCCCCGACACCTTCCTGGGCGCGGGCATCCAGACCTGCCGTAAGCTCATCGACGAGGGGGCCATCGGTGACATCGCGGGTGCCACCGCCTTCCTCATGAGCCGCGGCCCCGAGGGCTGGCACCCCGACCCCGCGTTCTTCTACAAGTACGGCGGCGGCCCCATGATGGATATGGGCCCCTACTACATCACCGCTCTCGTAAACCTCCTGGGCGGGGTCAAGCGGCTGGGCGGTGTGGTCACCATCCCCCAGAAGCAGCGAGTGGCGGGCTGTAAGGAGCACTTCGGGGAGGTCATCGACGTGGAGGTGCCCACCTCCTACTACGGCATTCTGGAGTTTGAGTCGGGTGTCGCGGGCTCCATCATCACCTCCTTCGACGTCTACATGGCCCACCTGCCCACCATCGAGATCTACGGCACCAAGGGCACCATCCGCGTCCCCGACCCCAACGGCTTCGGCGGCCACGTCTGGATGTACACCCCCGAGGGCGGCGAGCGAGAGATCCCCCTGGAGTTTGACTACACCGAGAATTCCCGCGCCCTGGGTCTTTCGGAGATGGCGGCGGCTCTGGAGAATGACCGTCTCCCCCGCGCATCCTACAAGCAGACCCTTCACGTGCTGGAGATCCTCACGGGCTTTGAGCGCGCCTACAAGAACGGCGGTTTCCTGGAGCTGACCTCGGGGTACGAGAGAGAAGCCCCCATGGATCCCTCCCTGCCCCACGGCGTTCTTGCCTGACCCAAGAGAAAACGAAACGGTACTGCCCCGCGGTACCGTTTTGTTGTTTGAAGATTACGAAAAAAGGGGACGGAGTGTCCCTCGGAGAAACGGTGCCGAGCTCTTTTGAGGACGATTCTCGGCACATCCAACAAAAAAATGTGTCCGAATATGAAGAAACTTCCCAAAACCTCTTGACAAACGCGGCAAATGGGGGTATAATGTGTACCATCATCACAAAGGAGGTACGGTCATGACCGCGGGTAAGTTCTTTTCCTACTTTTATTACTTTGCACAGGGCTGTTCGTCTTTTGTGAGCTCCGAGAAATAAACCCTCGGAAGCCAACATACGGACAGTCCGCATTCGTCGTGCTTTTGGAAGGCATACCGAAGGGCGGATTTTTTCTTTTCCATCTTGAATTCCCCAGAAACGAGGTACAAAGCAATGCAAATGAATTTCCACAGAAAGCTCCCCATCCCCCAGGACGTGAAGAAGGAGTTCCCCCTGACCTCCCGTATGACCCAGGTCAAGGCCGAGCGCGACGAGAGCATCCGCGCCGTATTCGACGGCCGTTCGGACAAGTTCGTGCTGGTCATCGGACCCTGCTCTGCCGACCACAGCGAGCCTGTGCTGGAATATATCTCTCGCCTCCGCAGAATTCAGGAGCAGGTAGCCGATCAGATCATCATCATCCCCCGCATCTACACCAACAAGCCCCGCACCACGGGTCAGGGCTACAAGGGGATGCTCCACCAGCCCGACCCCGACGCCAAGCCCGATATGTACAAGGGCATCGT
>JAFULU010000354.1 GCA_017483125.1 Clostridia bacterium | reverse complement strand
GTTTCGCTCGCACGAAAAGCATTTTTCAAAAATTTCGTTCAAAATGGCAAAGACTAAATCAGACATAACCGACCAGGTGACCACCTTCAGCCAGTGCCGGACCACCAGCTTCCTCAGCCTGGGCACCGACGCCCGCAAGGAGTACGAGAAGACCTGCCGGTATCTCATATGGAAGGGCACACTCAGATCCTGCGACCTTCCGCTGGTGGCGTCATACGCTCAGGCGCAGATAGACATCCGTGAAGCCCAGAAGTCGATCGACAAGCTCGGGCTGGTGCTGAAGGGAGTGGACCGATATGGCAACGACAAGTATGACCCGAATCCGGCGGTGAAGATCCGGAACGACGCCGCGAAGAGGATGGAGAGCTTCGCCCTCATGTTCGGGATCTCTCCGCTCGGGAAGAAACGCCTGAAGGGCGAGGAACCACCAAAGAAGACGGCATCGGAGGAATGGGATGAACAGGATGACTAATCTCGAAGTTGTGCAGACATGGTGCGATGACGTCATGTCGGGAAAGGCGCCTTCCTGCCATTATGAGCGGAAGGCGATCGAGCGGTGGCGGACTGATCTGGAGCGTGAGGACCTCTTCTTCGATGAGAAGGCCTTCAACCGGATAGTCCGCTACGCCCGTGAGTTCAAGCACTACAAGGGCCCGATGGCGGGCAGGCGCTTCGAGCCCGAGCCGTGGCAGCTCTTCATCATGGCCAACGTCATAGGCCTGAAGAGGAAGGCTACCGGCCTCAGGAAGTACATGTACGTGGACATCTATGTGCCCAGGAAGAACGGGAAGACCTTCCTCGCCGCCATCTTCGCCTCCTACTTCCTTCTGAAGGACGGGGAAGCCGGTCCGGAGGTGTACACCGCCGCCGTGGATCAGCAGCAGGCGAGGCTCTGCTACGACGCCTCCGCCGAGCTCATCAGGGCGTCCATATTCGGAGCGGATACGAAGCCGTACCAGTGGGGGATGAAGTCGCCGTTCAACGCCGGAGTCTTCAAGCCGCTGAGCAAGGACACCAAGAACAAGGACGGACTGAACATCCACGCCGCCATCTGCGATGAGCGCCACGCATGGCCCACCAACGAGATCTACGACGTCATCAAGACCGGTATGGGAGCCCGTTCGCAGCCTGTGCTCATGTCCATCTCCACAGCCGGTACGGACGTCTCCAATCCCTATTTCTCGGACATCGAAACCTACAAGGACATCCTTGACGGGAAGAAGGAAAAGGATAACCATTTCATCCTCCTGTTCTGCCCCGATGAGGGCGACGACTGGCGCGATGAGGCGACCTGGTACAAGGTCAACCCGAACCTCGGAGTCTCCCTCAGCCTTGACTACATGAGGTCCGAATGCGAAGAGGCGAAGCTCCGCGGAGGTACGTATCTTGCGGCGTTCCTGACCAAGAACCTCAACACATGGGTGGACGCTCCGGAGGTGTGGATTCCCGATGGGGTGATCCTCGCCAACAACGGCCCCGTCCCCGATGTCGAAGGGGAGAAGTGCTACGTGGGGATCGATCTCGCGTCGAAGAGCGACGTCACCGCCGTGGCGTTCTTCTTCCCGAAGCACAACTACGTGAAGTTTCTCTTCGTCATTCCGGAGGCGAAGGTCTCCCAGCTGGAGGACAGGGTGGACTACCGGAAATGGAAGGAAGAAGGATGGGTAACCGTCACGCCCGGCAACACCCTTGACGAGGATTGGTATCTCGCCTTCCTTCTGAACGAGTTGGGCAAGTACAAGGTCGAATGTATAGCGTATGACCCCTGGGCGATGTGGAATCTCCGGAACCGGTTCGGATCATACACCGACAAACTGAAGGAGTACCCTCAGAACATCCGGCACATGAGCGTCCCGACCAAGTGGCTGGAGAGCGCCCTCCTGAAGAAGGAGATGAACCTCGGCGGGAATCCCGTCATCCGGTGGATGTTCGGGAACGTGGTCATCTACACTGATCCGAACGCCAACATAAAGCTGGACAAGGGGAGATCCAGGAATAAGATAGACGGGGTGGTCGCTCTGGCTGACGCCATCGGCGGCTGGCTCAACCTCACGAGCGGGGAGAGCAAGGAAATTTACACTGAACACACTTTAAGGGTATTGTAAGATGGATGATCTCAGACTTGTGACCAGGGGAGGGTTTATCAATGTCTTTTGGGAGGAACTGAGGCGACGCAGATCCGCCGACAGGAATGTCACCCAGCGGGACGTGTACGAAGAACTTGATGCCCATAGGGAGGAAGTCTACGGAGAGCCTCTCTTCCCGTCCTTTGACGCTTTCCGGGTATATAGGGATAGTTTTTCCAGGAAAAAGTTCAACAAACGAAGAAACCTTCACTCAAAGCCCAATAAATAGGGGTAAGATTGCCGAAAATTAAGCGTTTATGGCAGTTTTCGGCATATTCAAAAGAAACAAAGAGGCAGAAAAGCGGTCCGTCCATTCGGCGGTGCCGTCCTTCCTCGCCTCACCTCTTGCCGACTTCGGGGTGCAGGTGAACAACGAGAGCGCCCTGAAGATAACGGCCTTCTATGCCGGAGTCCGCATAATCGCGGAAAATGTGGCGTCTCTGCCCAAGACCGTGAGGGTGCAGACCAAGACCGGAATGGTCGAGAAGGTCAAGCACCCCGCATACCGGCTCATCAATGTCCGGCCCAACCAGTACACCAACGTCTTCGACTTCTGGAGTGTGATGATCACCTGGCTCGAGGGGTGGGGCAACGCCTTCGCCGTCATCGAGCGCGGCGCTGACGGATTCCCTGTCGCCCTCCATCAGGTCCATCCCGCTCAGGTCACCGTCGCCCTCTCCGGAGGGAAGAAGTGGTACAAGGTCGCGGGCTTCGACTCCGCGAGGTCCTTCCTCAACAAGATCTGGAGCGACGAGGACATGCTCCACTTCATGCTCCTGTCGCAGGACGGCATCATCGGACTGAATCCTGTCCTCTACAATGCCATGGCGCTGGACAAGAGCGTAGCCACCGAGAAGTTCGCCGGTGAGTACTACAAGCGCCGCGGCGAGATCAAGGCGGTCCTCGAGACCGACGGGCACATGTCCGACGAAGAGTACAACGCCTTCCGCAAGCACTATGACAAGGCGAGCGACAACTTCAGGACGCCGCTCCTGGAGTACGGCATCAAGTACAAGTCCATCCCGATAGATCCGACGGCGGCGAAGCTCCTGGAGTCCGAGACGTACTCCATCCTCGACGTGTGCAGGATTCTCAACATCCCGCCCCACATGCTGGCGGAGCTCACCCACGCCACCTTCTCCAATATCGAACACCAGACCATCCAGTTCGTCCAGTACACCCTCCGGCCCATCATCAAGAAGATTGAGATGGAGATGGAGTACAAGCTCTTCTCGGAGCGCGAACAGTCCAAGTATGACGTCAAGTTCATTTTGGACGGCCTCCTGAGGGGAGACACGCAGGCCCGCAGCGCCTACTACCACAACGCCATCCTCGACGGCTACATGTCCCGCAACGAGGTGCGCGAGCTGGAGGGCCTCGAGCATGTGGACGGGCTTGATGAGATGCTCTACCCTCTCAACACGGGAGTGGTCGGCAAAGAACCACCTCAAAAGACAGGCAACAATGAAACAGATCCAGCATAGGTCGTTCGACGGCCTCCAGGTCCGCTCGGAAGAGGGTACCAGGAAAATGACATTCATCGCCAGCGACGGCTCCCGCGACGCCCACGGCACCGTCCTCAACCCCGACGGATGGAACCTTGACAGGTTCAACCGGAACGGGATCATCGGCTACCAGCACAAGGTGTACGGATCATGGGACGCCACCGACAACCCTGACAACGTCATCGGCAAGGGAAGGGCCTACGTCGAGGACAAGAAGCTCATGGTGGAAGTGGAGTTTGAACCGGCTGAGATAAACGAGCTCGCGGAGAAGATCTACCGCAAGCTCCTGTTCGGCTCCCTCAAGGCCGTCTCCGTGGGATTCGTCCCTATTGGCGAGGGTCATTTCGGTGAGGGCGACGAAGCCTTCCGCAAGGACAACGAGACCTACTACTTCGAGGGGCAGGAGCTCCTGGAAGTGTCGGTCGTGAACATACCCTCCAACCCGAACGCGGTCAAGAAGGCCATCGAGGACGATGAGTTCATGAACGCCGTCAGGGCCGAGGAGGAGAAGAAGACCGCTCCGGCACCCGAGCCGGAAGAGGTGCGTGACATGACCCTTGAGGCCAGCAAGCGCATAACCATAGCTCAGGCAGAGCTCACCCTTCGGGGTTAAGATATTTGCAAGTCATAACTTTTAACACTTTTCACAACATGCGTAAAATTGCAGACATCCGCAAGGATCTCTCGGCAGCGATCGCTGAAGCACGTCTCATCGACGCTTCCAAGGCCGAGAATGCCGAGGCCCTGAAGAAGGCTCTCGACAAAATCGACGATCTCACCGCAGAACTCAACGCCGCCAACAGGGTGGAGGCAGCCGAGCAGGCTATCGCCGCTCAGCGCTTCTCCGACAAGGAGGCGAAGAAGGGTGAGAGGTTCTCTTTCCTCAAGTTCATCCGCGAGTGCATCGACGGACAGCTCACCGGCATCGAGGCTGAGGCAGCCGCCGAAGGTGCCAAGGAGTACCAGAGGCTCGGTCTCGCAGCCCAGGGCCGCGTGATCCCTACCTTCATCCTCGCCCGTGCAGCCGCCGGTCAGAACTATACCACCGCAGCAGACGGAGGCAACCTCATCGAGGAAATGAGCGCCAAGTATACCGAGGCTCTCCGCAACAAGCTCGTTGTTGCCGGACTCGGTGCTACTGTCCTCACCAACCTCGTCGGAACCCTTCCCGTCATCGGTGCGAGCGACATCTCCGCTTCCTGGCTCGCTGAGGGAGCTGATGTTTCCGTCAGCAAGGCAGCCTTCGCCAAGGCTACCATGACTCCCCACCGCAACAGCGCGATGGTCGCCTTCACCAAGGACCTTCTCCGTCAGACTTCCCTCGACGTTGAGGCTCTCCTCTACGAGAAACTCATGAACGCCCACGCCCAGCTCATCGAGACCGCCGCCATCGCCGGAACCGGGGCGAACAACCAGCCCACCGGTATCCTCAACACCACCGGCATCGGGAGCGTCGCCATGGGCACCAACGGTGGAGCCATCACTTGGGCAAAGGTCGTCGAACTTGAGACCAAGGTCAACGAAAATAACGCCAACAAGGGCAAGCTCGCCTACCTGACCAACGCGAAGGTCAACGGAGCTCTCAAGACCGTCCAGAAGGGCACCAACCTCGACTACATCCTGAGCGGCGCCAACCCCAACATGCTCAACGGCTACAAGTACGACTTCTCCAATGTCGTCCCCGCTGGCCTCACCAAGGGCACAGGCACCGGGCTCTCAGCCATGATCTTCGGCAACTGGGAGGATCTCTGGATCGGAGAATGGGGCGGTATGGACCTCGTCGTAGATCCTTACACCCTCGCGGCTTCCGCACAGGTTCGTCTCGTGATGAACTGCTGGAACGACATCAAGGTCGTTGAGCCCAAGTCCTTCGCCGCCATCCAGGACATCAACGCATAACCCTCTGCAGTCATGATTATCGACAGGACATATGATGCCATGCCTGTGAGCGTGGCGGACCTCCGCTCCAATCTCAGGATCACCACCACCGACCTCGACGCCGAGCTTGAGCCCAAACTCAAGGCCGCCATCGAATGGGCCGAGGGCGTGATAGGTACCACCATCGCCCTGTCGGAGATCACCGAAAGGCACTCCCTCCCCGCTCATGTGATTCCTCTGCCCCGTACCGTCTCCGACGTTACAGGGGTGGAGGTTGACGGGGAACCTCTGGAGGACTGGACATGGTCACTGCGTGACGGTCTGATCCTGCCCGAAGGGACGGAGGGCAACTGGGTCGACATAACCTATGCCGCCGGAATGTCCGCCGTACCTAACGACATCAAGCAGGCCATCATCCTCAGGGCTTCCGCCCTCTTCAACAATCCGGTCGACACCGTTGAGGTGATGACCAACGCTTCCTACAACCTTCTGAGGCGCTACCGCCGCTGGGAACTGAGATAAATGGAGAACCGCATCAACATAGGTGAGATGGACACCCTCGTGCAGCTCTACTCCGTCACGATGGAGAAGGGCAACCAGGGGCAGCTCTCCAAGGTGCGCACCCTCCATTCCTCGGTATTCGCGAAGGTGGAGCGTGACGTGGGTGAGACGGTGGCGGATTACAACCTGGAACAGGGGGACACCATCCGGCTTACCGTCTACAAGGTTCCTTCCCTCACCACCCGCTGGGAGGTCAGGGTCGGGGGCGTGATGTACGGCATATCGTCGATAGACCATGTGTCCCGCACGTCGCCCCTCTGCATCCTGACCCTCCGCACAATGGACTAAGCCATGGGAGTGAAGATAGAGGGACTTTCGGACGTGATGCGGATGTACAACGACGCACCCGCCGAGATGCTGAAGGACGCCCGCTCCGCTTCCAGGGAAGCCGGACGTGAAGTGGCGAAGGAACTGAGGGCGCTGATGCCGCAGAAGTGGCGCAGGCTTGTGGGTTCCTCCGTGAAGAACCTCTCCGACGGCACCCTGTCCACATGGATAGGACTCTACCGGAACAAGGGGAGCGAGACCTGGTACAAGGCCTACTGGAAGAACTACGGAACCCTGAAGCGCCGTGATCCCTCGCACCAGTTCACCCGTCCGGTCAGATCCGGAGTGAAGCGCAGGAACAATGAAGGACAGAAGGCCGAGAACTTCTACGACGGCCCCGCCTCCATGGTCGGTGACCGCTTCCTGGAAGCGTTCGTCAGAAAGTTGCAAGACAAAGGCTACGACATCAAATGAAGTATTTCGAGGAGACAATAGGTGAGATGCTCACCACCGTCATATCGGCGCTGGACGTGCCGATCACCCTGTCGGAGGAAGAGACGGGGGAGTACCCGTTCTGCACATATGAGAACGAGGTGACCCCGAGGTATTCCAAGGACGGGCTCGAAGCTTACCGCTCCGGGACGACGATCCGCGTCACTTCGGACTCCTTCGACGAGGCCGAGGCCATTGCCGACGAGATCATGGCGACCCTTTCGGAGGACATGGGCGAGCATTACGCGGTCCAGTTCGAGAGGCGGGAGCGTGACCGCTCATCAGGAGTTTGGACCATCACTTTGTATTACATCATAATGCAACGTTAACTATGTACGGATATAACATACTACTCAAACTGGGAGCGACTCCCAAGCAGCTCCTCGCGGTAACGCAGGACGATTTCTCCCTCTCCGCCATCATCAAGGAGTCCATCACCAAGGACGACCAGGGGCAGACCCAGAGGACGGTGACCGGACATGACGCCACCTTCAGCGTGGCCGGTCTCGCCACCAACGAGAAGGGCAACCTCGTGCGTCTCACCCGTGATGAGATCCTCGAGCTCTCCCTGAAGAAGGGCAGCGAGGCCATCATCGACTTCGCCTACTCCTTCGAGGGCGGTGCCATCGTCACCGGAAAGGCCATCATCACCGGCTACAACGAGTCCTCCGCGGCTTCGGTGGATCAGGACCCGACCTACGGGCTGAACCTCCAGACCACCGGCGACCTCACTTACACGGCAGCTTAGCGTATGGACTACATCGAGCTGGGGGGACGCAAGCTGCGTGTGGAGGTCAACTGGAACGCCTATGAGGCATTCCTTGACCTGATGGGCAAGGGGTCTTTCGACGACCTCTCGGCCCTGCTGATGGACTTCTCGCCCAAGACGGTGAAGCGGCTCATGACGGCCTGCATCAACGAGGGTGAGAGGATGGACGGAAAACCGGGATACACTCCGGAAGAGATCGGTGAGATGATATCGCGCAACGGAGCCGAAATCAACGACTTCATGGCGATATACACGCGCCAGTCCACTCCGGCGACACCGGCGGAAGATTCAAAAAAAAAGTAGCGGGAGATCCGCTGACCTTCGGGATGGTCCGGGGCTGGGGCATAGGGCTCCTGCACATGACCGCCCGTGAGTTCGGTGAGACCCGTGTCGGAATATTCTACGAGGCCCTGTGGGCCTATAGACAGGAAAAAGAGGCGGATCGCCGTCATCTGGGAGAGCTGATCCGGGGTGCGACAATCCGCCTTTTCAATACACAGGTGGGGAAGAGGTCGAGGATGACGGACCTCGATAAGTTCTGGCGGATGCCGTGGGACGATGACCGTCCCTCATTGGCTGAGGCGGTGGCGGCGCTGGACAGGATGACCGATGAGGAGAGGCTGGCGTCAGCGGAAGCGCTCCTCGCAAAATTCGACAACGATGGCACGACAGGCAAATCTCAAGACAGTAATATCGGCTGACGCCTCCCCGATGAGGTCGGAGCTCGCCAAGGCCAAGACCGACGTCAAGAATTTCAGCAAGACGGCGGAAGGCGCCCTGGGTGCCATAGGCGAGGCGATGGGCGTCAACGTCGGCAAGATAAAGGAGGTCTCTTCAGCCATCCAGGGCATGGGCGCCCAGATGGCGAAGTCATCGAACGAGGCCGTCAAGGGTCTCGGCTCCATGCTCAAGGGAATAGACGCCCTTTCGGTGGGTATTGCCGGAGTGGGGGTCGGTGCCCTGATAGCGGGCTTCCAGGGACTGAAGGCGGAGGCGGAGAATTTCTCCAACACCATCGACGGACTCAACATGAAGATGGCCCAGCAGGCATGGATCTCCACGTACAAGCAGGCGCTCCATGATGCGAACAGGGAGTTCGGCATCGACACCGCCAAGCAGCTCAACGACCTGGAGCGTGGCTGGACAAGGTTCTGGTCCGGCACCAAGCAGGTGGCCGTCAAAACCTTCGCGGAGACCGACTGGGTGGACGCGGCGCTTCCCGCAGTGGGAGTGATCCGTGACCTTTTCTCCACAGGCAAGGACATTTCGTCCGTCAACAACGCGAGGGACGAAGCGGTCAAGGCCGCCGACAGGGCCGCCCAGATAGGCGACAGGCTGGCGGAGCTCACAAAGCAGGAGGTTGCCAACTCCGTGGAGATCTCCGAACTGACCGCGGAGATAGCGGAGCGGAAGAGGATTCTGACCGACACCACCCTCACTCTGGAGGAAAGGACGAAGGCGCAGGCCGAGGCGGAGGAAATGATCCGCCGCAAGAGCGAGCTCCAGCTGCCCATCCTCAGGGAGAAGGCGGCCCTCACTCAGGAGCTGCACGGGCTCTCCGCATCATCCCTCGAAGACGTCAAGGAGGATGCCTCCCTTCAGATCCAGGTGAACACCGTGCTCCGTACACAGGAAGAGGAGCTGCGGGCTCTCAACCGCTACTCCCGCTCACTCACCACCGAGACCGGCAAGCAGAACACCGAATACCTCAAGCAGCTCGAGACCATCAAGGCCCTGGAGGAGTCCCGCCGGTCGCTCAACGACTGGAGCCTGTCGGTATCGGACACCGCGGCGGTGAGGCATGTGCGGGAACTCGGGGAGATGGTCTCCGGTCTCAACACCGGGATCGAGATCTCGATCGAAGCCGACACCGGGAACATCAGGCTGTTAAAGGAGGAGCTGGACGGTATCTCCGGCAAGTCGGTGGACGTCTCCTTCCGTCCCGACGCCGACGGGTTCCGCCGGATCACGGAGATGATCTCCGAACTCACTTCTTCCGACCCTTCCGTCAATGTGGCGCTGACCTCCGACCTCGACAAGTTCATTTCGGACGTAACCGGCGCGTGGGGGGACATACCTCCCCTCCCTCTCCCGAAAATCGAACAGCTTGAACCGGTCGGGATAAAGGTAAGGCCGGAGATCGACGACAACTTCCAGTACCTCTTCGACTCGAATCTCGGCTTCGCCACGATACGTGTCGGGATGGAGCTGGACCAATCCAAACTCCACGACATCTCCGAGCAGGTTCAGTCCATGGTGGAGGGCCTCGCCACCAGCCTGTCCGAAGACATCGGAGGGCTGATAGGCGACCTCATCACCGGAGGGGAGGCATGGGGCAACTTCGCCACTGCCGCTATGTCCTCCTTCGCCGACATGGCCCAGGCTGTCGGAAAGATGGCCATCTCCACGGGTCTCGCCACCATCGGAATCAAGGCCGCACTGGAATCACTCAACGGATATGTGGCGATTGCGGCAGGTGCCGCTCTCGTGGCATTGGGCGCCGCAGTCAAGGCGGGGCTCAAGAATGTGGCTTCCGGCAACTACGCCAGCGCTCCCACGAGCGTGGCGTCGGGAAGCTACTCTTCCTCTTCGTCCTCCGCCGTGGCGGGCTACAACGAGAGGGAACTCAACGTCAAGGTCACCGGCACCCTGAAGGCATCGGGATCTGAGCTCGTGACCGTACTCAACAACGAAAACCGACGCCGTTTGGCGACAACATAAGGCCTATGGCTTACGCATCGAGATACATATTCCAGTTCGGCAGCGCCAACGGCACCGACTACCGCATCACCGTATCGCAGGACGGATATGAGGGCGAGCCGCTGTTGCGTCACCTCGGTGGATCTCCGGTACTGAGGCGTGACCGCTCCGGGCATGTCTGGGGCACTTCCCTGGAGATACCCGCGGAGTGCAGGGTTGACACCGAATTCGCCGCCCTCTACACCAGCAACCCGAAGGAGTTCCTGGTGACGCTCGACAGATCCAACGCCCCGAGCCTCGACAGGGTGACGGTATGGACGGGATATGTCTCCACCGAGCTGTACTCGGAACCGGACATCGCTCCTCCCTATGACGTCAGGATCACCGCCACCGACTGCCTCGGTGAGCTCAAGAGTACCGCCTTCGTGGGTGAGTCCAGGACAATCCTCGCGCATCTCGAACACATCCTCGCAAAGACCGGACTGAGCCTTCCGATACGTACTGCCTCCGCCCTTGCGGCTGATAGCGTCGCCGCTTCCGCACTCTTCTCCACCGTTACCGTGGACTACTCCTACCTTGACGGGGAGAACGACTACGATGTCCTCCAGGCGATACTCTCCGCCCTCAATGCCGACATCACACGCCAGGGTGACGCATGGATCATCTTCCGTCAGACCGACATCTCCTCGCTGGAGGGGACGTCCCGTACAGGTCAGAGGCTGGTCCGGCTCCGCAACGAGTCATCCGGTGCCACCACCTCCGCTCCCATCAGCGCGGTGACCTCGATGCAGCATGGCGACATCTGGCCCGTGGGAAACCTCTCATCATCCATAGATCCGGCGAGGTCCCACGGAGTAATAAGGGCTCCTTACCATGTCGTCCCTTCCGCACTGGAGAATCCCGACATGGACACCGACTCCGCATGGATCAAGGGGTCGGGCGTCAACTTCGAGGAGGGAGGATGGTATTCCCTTCCCGAGGACGGCACCCTGTCCCAGTCCATCGCCCTGTCAGATCCGGACTACTACATCGCCCTGAAGCTGAAGGCGAGGTCCACCATATGGTACAGGCAGGGAGACCGGATGAGCTCCGAGTACACGCTGAAGATCCGCGTCAAGGCGACGTGCGAAGACCGTCAGGGAAACGCATACACGATGTACTTCGGCAACTACGACACACCCGCCCAGGGGACGGGGCACAGGCGCTTCGACTCCCCGTTCTGGCAGACGGACGAGGTGTGGAACGAGTTCACCGTACCGGCCCCTTCCTCCAACGACGAGAAGGACCTCGGGGACTACGAGCTCGTGATCCCCTTCTCAACGGGAGCACGCCAGACCTTCGTGAACTGGAACTCCCTCGAGGTCTACATATACAATCCGGAGAGCGACACTCCCATACTCATTTCCCACTGCTCGCTGCATGCGGTGGACATAGCTGACGGCGAACAGGTCACCATATATCTCGACAACGGTGCCCGCGGATCTGCGGACGATGTCGAGCTCGGGCTGTCCGACACCGGTGACTATTCCGGCGTCACTCCCTTCTTCCAGGGATTCGCCACAGTGTCGGGATCTGCCGTGACCATGTGGTCCACCGGTCTCCTGGAAGCCGACTCCTATCTCAGGGTGATGGCGCAGGACCATGCCATGGGCTGGGCTCTGCCGAGACTGAGGAAGGACGGAGTGCTCAACGTCCCGAAGAATTCGGAGATTCCTCTCTTCACCGAATCTGGAGGCATCGACTACATCATCGAGACATTCCGCTGGGATCTCCAGGACGATGAGCTCAACATGTCAATGGTCTCCCTTCCGGCTGTGAGCCTTCAGGTGGAGAGCATGGAGACCGCCCAGTACAACACCGGCTCGAACGGGAACGGCGGAGGATCTTCCTCAAACACATCGATGGCGCAGACCCTTTCCGGCTACGCCACCCTAAGCGACCTCGCCCTGAAGCTCAACATCGCAGACCTCAAGGTGCTGGGATTCTCCGCAGGATCATTCGGCGGCAACGCATCCTACGACACCAGACTGGCGGTGTCGATCAAGATACCCACCACCCTCGACCACATAGCCGACGGCTCCAATAGGAAGCTTTCCGACTATGCGAAAGCTTCGGAACTGGCCGCCCTTGACACCCGTCTCACCACTGTGGAAGGAAGTCTGACGAGCTTCGACACAAGGATAACATCCCTGGAGGATCTGTTCGAGATAGATCCCTCTACAGGCGCTATACGTACCAAGCACGACCGCCCCTTCTACTCCAACTCCTGGATATCCGCTCTCGGTGCAGGTTCGGGCAGTGGCGGTGGTGGCGGAGCGGACCTATCGGACGTGTGGGAGTCCCTCAGAACGAACTCCGACGACTTCGCCGATGAAAAGATAGACTGGGGGCACATCAACCTGAGCGTCGCCACCGAGGGGACGGGCAATGTCGTCAGCGGGCTGACACTGACCAAAAACGGGACGAGTGCGACATTGACTGCCCAGTTCATGAATATTTCCTCCTGGGCTCTCGCCTCACAGAAACCGACATATTCCTACACCGAGATCCAGGGACTGTCGGAGATTCTGGCGGAGAAGGCTTCCGTATCATGGGTTTCTCCAGAACCGGCATCGGGAAACGAAGCCGGTCTGACCGTGAATGGGGTGACGAAGACTCTTTTGAAGTCCTCCGCAATCGAATACAGCGACAAGGCGGTGGGGCTTATTTCCGAAACTGATTTCAGAAGCGCATTGAATACATTTTTCCCAATACCATAGTAAACGATTAGGATATGGCAGCAACAGATGATTCGAGATTCCTTTCAAAAACCCAATATGAGGTCACGCTACAGCGCTTGGCTCAGGTGACCGGACGCACGTTGGGTGCTAACTCAGATAACGCCTTCAAAGCCGACCTGTCTTCGTCGGATAGGGTATTGGGGTCATGGACTCACCCAACGAACGGAACGACAGGAGCGAAGACACTGAACGCGTCAAACCAGGTCATTAAGACGCTGGTTTTCGACAAGTATGGCCATGTCACCGGAGCGACACAGGGCGCACTGGTGGCGGCTGACATCCCCGACTTGTCCGCTACCTATCAAACGAAGTATAGTTTCACGATTACTGGGACAGCCAATGCGACCTATAATCTTGCTACCATTTCTTCGAACGCAAGCAACGGCAACACTGCGTATGGATACTTTTCGAGCGGCGTGCTTCCCTACAACCATGGAGGTACTGGTCTTAGCTCTTATGCGAAGGGCGACATCCTCTATGCAAGTGGGGTCAATACTCTTGCGAAGCTTGCAGCGAACACCACCAGTACGAAGAAATTCCTCTCGATGGCGAGCTCCGTTCCGTCATGGACTCAGCTTTATGTTGGTAGAACTGAGGTGGCGACATCTGCCGCGAACGTGACCTTGCTCGGCATAAACGGATTCACCAACACCGCAACTGCGGGTACTGCGACGGACAAATCCCTTGTCGTCTGGGATGCTGACAACAATGCATGGCACTTCCAGGGTAACCTCTACGCCGACGGGTGGGTGAGCGCCCTCGGTGCGGGGTCTGGCTCAGGAGGAGGTACAACAGGCGTCAGTGTCCTTCGTGCGTGGGCCGACTACAGCGCCGACGATGAGACGCAGGTCCTCGGTTCGAACCTCGGCTATGCCATGAACCAGAGGATTACCGCACTTGAGAACAGCTCGACGAGCGTCACCTTCGCCCAGACGCTGACCTCTGGAAAAGAGATAGGTACGTTGACAATCGACGGTGCTTCGGTGAAACTCTACGCTCCAAGCACTTATGCCCTCTCTGATATTACTGGGGCTGATGATCTGCAAAAGATAGAGGCGATAACCGGGACAAGTGGTGTTCTCCAGAAGACTGCCGCAAACACTTGGAGTCTCGTATCCAAGACCGACTCCTCGTCCGCTTCGGCGATATCAACCGGAACTGGGCTGGTGACCGAGAGGGACGTGTATTACGGGTTGCCTAAAATAAACAACGCACACAATTACACCTCGAATTCGGCCTATTACGCTCCCATCACCGGCGGCACGGCTGGCTACCTCCTGAAGGCGAACGGGTCAACCTCCGCTCCTACATGGGATTCAGTGGCGAATATCATGTCGGCATATGCTACGACGGCTGCGATGAATGACGCAATCGAAGACGCGATTGCGGGCGTCACTCAGATAGACTACGTAGTGTCGTGGAACGGAACATCAGCCCCTACCGTGGCGAATATTCCGGCAGGCGTCAAGGTCGTATACAACGGGACAACATACACCGGAACAAAGGCCACCGGAACGAAGGGCACGATCTACCTCGTCTACAGCTCGAACGGACTGATTGACTCTTACGATGAGTATATGTATTTCACTTCTGGGAGCACTAATTTCTGGGAGCGTCTCGGCAGCTTCGGTGAGACGAACCTCGCCGACTACTGGCTGAAGAACGACCTCGTCGCCATCACCGCGACCGAGAACACTACCCTGCTTGACTCTTATTTCCCGGCATAATCGATGATTTATGGCTGACGCAACAAAGTTTCTTGACAAGGAGCAATACGAAATAGCTCTGGCCCGCATAAAGGCGTTCAACGAGGCGACATATCTGAGACTGTCTGGAGGGACTTTGACCGGAGACATAAACCTTGCGACCAACACGAAGGCGATTGTTCTGGCCACGGCGTCTTCCTGGGCCAGTTCGGACAGGGCCATTCCATTCTCCGCCAACGGAGAGCCATCGAAGATGACGTACTATCTGGACAACGCCGACACCGGACTTACGTTCAACCCGAACACGGGTGCGCTGAAGGCTGCCTCCTTCGTCAAGAGGGGTGGAACGTCATCCCAGTTCCTCAAGGCCGACGGAAGCGTTGACACTACCGCTTATCTTTACGGCACGACGAACCAGAGCATAACCCGTTCCGTTTCTTCCGAAGCCGAAACGTGGTCGAACCTCGGTTATGATGATGCTGATAAGGGCAAGTTCAATCTCAAGATTGTCCGCCACTCTTCCGGTGTCAAGAACTCCTTCGGAGGAACGGGCATGAACTACGGCAACACCATCTTCTTCGGTGGTGCTGACACCCGTGCTTACATGGGTGTAGGATATAATGCTCCCCGTGTTGTCTTTGGAGGAGGTGCGCTGGGAACGACGTCAGCATCATCCGTCCCCGCCTGGTACATGATCCTGACCGGAACTGCGGCCACGACCTACAACCTCGCCACTATCGCGTCACAGGCCGCGAACGGAAATACAGCTTACAACTCGTTGTCAGACTACCTTCCCCTTGCCGGTGGTACGGTGACGGGAGCGATAATGTTGAGCAACAACAACGCCGCCAGAATAAGGAAGGACTGGACCGGAAGTGACAATGTAGCCGCCCTCACCTGCAACTACTCCGGGACGACTACCAGCGGATTCGCAAGGAATGCAGTCTTGCTCGCCGTTGATAATAACGTATATTTCAGAATAGGAATGTACGGCACATACACCGCTGATGCCTCAGACAATAAGCCAAGTTATATCTATCTCGGCCAGTATGGATACAACGGACTCAACCTCCGCATCGGGATGGACGATACCCTCAAATGGGGAGACCATGAGATTTGGCACAAGGGTATCGACACCGCACTGACACCGAGGTATCACCACAACTATTCCAACGGAATTCTTGTCACTACCGATTTCGGGAACACGACCACGCAATACCCGCTGATAAAGATTGAGGGCAGAAGTCACAATAGCGCTAGCTATTATCCTGTTCTGACCTACATCCAGAGCTACGTAACCACGAGCGGAATCAACGCAAATTCGTCAAGGGCTTATCATCTCGGGATGGACCTCGGTACGATATATCTGTTCCTCAACAGCGACAACAAGTTCTGCATCTGGTTCGAACAGCCGAACAGCAGCTCAACAATATGGGTCAGCGTATACAACAAGGGACGGTACAACGTGATCGCGGCCCAGGCGAATGCGGCGATGCCTACCGAGGGGATAACGAGCAAAGTGACAGTCACCTCCAAGCACAATGCTTTCGAAAACATGGATGTGACATTCACTACCGTCACCAGCGGCGACATCTCGAGCACGGGCAATATCACCACCACCGGGAATATCGGAATCGGGACAACCTCACCGACTTCGAGACTTCAGATCCACTCAGCCGACTATTCGTATATCAATACGAGACTAAGTGGGGCAGCGATATACTTCGATAAACTCTCCACCAACACGACCGGATTCAACAACCATGTCTCCTTCAGGAGAGTTGATGCGGACATGAACATCGTTGAGCAGGTGCGACTCATCGGAGCATACTCCGCCAGTGCTTATGTCTGTACGTACATCGCCGGTTCATCCTACAACGACAGCGCGATAAGAATAGACGGCTCGGGAACTTCCGCAACGGTCGGAGTAGGTCTTGCCAATGCCGCGACATACAAACTGCAAGTCGGCGGCAACGTGAAGGCGAACGGCTTCTACACCGACGGGGAGGATGGCTACTACAACGCCAACGGCAGCGGAACGTATTACAAGAACATGTACATGACTTCCGGCGGTTCGCTCATCCTCGGATACGGGTCGGCACAAGCTGGTGGCTCTACCTACTTGAGCGGCAACATCCTCATTTTCCGCTATGGCACAGCCCCGACTGAAGCGATGAGGATAAACGCATCGGGCAACGTGGGTATCGGTACGACTTCGCCTTCCTACAAGCTTCACGTCAGCGGCACTTTCTGCGCTACCGGAGCGTCAAGGGTGAAGACTCTGCTGATAACCAGCACGGCAGCCGAGAACCACATAAATTTCTCGAGAGTCGGCGCGAACTATATCAACTTCCCGGTCTCGACGTCAAGCGCGAACTCTACCCTGTATTTCTCTACTGGTGGATACGGCGCCGCGAATACTATTCTTGCTCTCCTCAACAATACAAGTCAGGAAAAGCGAGTCGGCATCCTCAACACCTCTCCCTCCTACACCCTCGACGTGACGGGCATCATCCATTCCACGACTGGGATCTTCTCGGACGGCTACGTCTCTGCATATGGAGTGGCTTCATCGTCCGATGCAAGACTGAAGGAAGGTATATCTGCGATTTCCTACGATAGGGCGAAGGAGGTCCTCTCAGCCCTCAAGCCGAGCGAGTGGACATGGAAGAAGGACGGAAGGAGAGGAGCGGGAATGGTGGCCCAGGAGGTCCAACCCGTTCTCCCGGACACCGTAAGCGAGATAGGGGGCAACCTCACGCTTGAATACAACACCGCATTTGCCTACGGGCTCGCAGCTACCAAGTACATGCTTCCCATTGTGGAATCCCATGAGGAAAAGATAGCCCGCCTCGAGAAAGAGGTGGAAGACTTGAGAAAAGAACTCAAACACTTTAAAAACTAAGAGAGAATATGAAGTACACAAAAGCAAAACTCGAGAGCCTCAACACCTTCATCAGAGGCCTCAACTTCGCCAAGATCGGTGACAAGAACGTCCGCAACACATTCCTCCGCCTCGTCCCGGCGGTGGCAAGGCTCATCAAGGAGAACGAGGAGGACCAGAAGGTTCTCTTCGAGCAGGTCATCGGAACGTTCCCCGAGGACCGCAGAATGGCCTACGACGCCGCCAATGCCGCAAGGCTGGAGGCGCTGAAGAAGTACCAGGAGTCCAATCTCGACGAGGATCTCAAGGCCTTCAAGGACCTCAACGACGCCTTCCTCTCCGAGTACAAGGACATCCTTGACGCCGTGGCCAGCTACGACAAGGGCATCAAGGAGCTGATGAACGACGAGGTCGAACTCAATGTGGAACCGATCAGCGCTGAGGCTTTCCTCGACGCCATGGGTGACACCGTGGACGTCACGGCGGAACTCCTCGACATGCTTTCACCAATAGTAGAATTCGAATAGCAGTGAGTCACAACGCCACAAATACCAGGATTTACGGCAACGTCGACACCTCCGACGTGAAGGCCGTCGTCGGTCTCACCTCAGATACCGACGATGTGGGCACTCTCATAAGGACCGCCGTGGCCCAGAACAAGATTAACAAGTGGGCCAAATGGAAGCCGTACCAGGCTATCGAGGTTGACTTGCCGTCCGACGATCTCAGAAGGACCGCCGGATGGAATCAGTTCGGCAGGAAGAACATAGACGAGGGTTTCGTCTACGGCGTGAGGGGCGGTGTCGGAATCACCACGTCCGTGGCGGGGCTGCACAACAGCGGATTCAACTATGAAGGTCCTCACGGGGAAACCTATGAGGAAGGCGGGGTGACGAAGAGGGAATGCTACCGCCTTTCCGACTTCAAGCACCCCTCAGACATCAACTACGGCTACCGAGCCGACGCCACGATGGACTTGTCAGCCGAGTTCACGTGGCTCGGTACGGTACAGAAGACCATGATAACGGACTCCGACAGTGCGTTCGTGGTCCACATCCATCTTTCTCCGCATTCCTCTACGGAAAGGGAGGAGATGCTTTCGATCTACGATTTCCTCAAGAGGGAGGACCAGACCGAGACGTCGCAGCTCGAGCCAACAGACTGCTGGCCCTGTATCCTCATCGACAACAAGCTGCACGGGTTGTATCCGTACAACAATGGGAATCCCGGAACAAATATCGGCAAGCTGACCACGGGCGACACGTACTGGACGATATCGCTCCCCTCATCCACCTACGCCACGGGGTCTACGGCGACCATGTCAATCATTCTCGTGAGATGCCCGGACGGGATGAACACTCTCGGGACGTACACGCCCAGATTATCCGGCGACACCACCACGTGCATCAAGAACTGGGTGGACATGGGCGCTGATGACCAAGTATGGGGAGCTTACTTTTGTGGCGTCCCCGACGGATGTGGAATCACTGTCACATTCGCCACCAGTGGCTCTTACGGGGCTACCGTGGCCAATGTGGAAGCGGTTACGGTCGGGTCACTCACCAGTACTGCGATTGAAGCTATTGTGGCGTACAGATTCAGTGCTGCATACACCGGCAGTGTCACTGTCACGATTACGGTGACGCTGACTTACACTCCGAGGTCGGGTACTGCAACTACGGAGACACTTGGGACATATACCATAAACGTCACGAATCCGACCACGCGCCCAGGGTTGCTGCAGGTCAATGAGACCCTAGAGAACATTCTCTATGGAACCGGCACTGTTAAGGTGAGCGCCACGATAGAGACCACTATAGGTCTCTCTACTCAGGCGGGAACTCCTGGAGACACTACCGTCAATTTCCCGATGTCATAACGCATAAACGATATCATCATGGACAAACAAAGAATCAAGAAAATCCTCGCGAGTGTCGCCATTATGGCGGTCCTCTTCTGCGTGGTGGTGACCGCGGCGAATGTTCTCAACTCGTACGCGGACAACTACAACAAGGCGCTGGCGGCAATATCGATCGTGGGCAACATCTGCCTTTCGTTCGCAATCTTCAAAAGGATGTAATATGAGCAACAGCAACGGAATAATAACTCCTCCTGTCATCAATCCTGGAGACACCAAGAAGTTTATCAACGCCTCCCACAACGACATCGGTGGACAGATACTCGACGGGGTTGCGGGGAAAGTGAGGAAGTGGTCGAAAATCAAGCCGATTCCATTCAAGAACGACTATGCCGGAAACACTCTCATGGGTGCGAGGATAGGCCAGACCGTGAACGGTGTTGTCGGAGGGAACAAGTATAACCTCAGGAATGATGTCACCGGCGGGAGCAAAAGCATGTACGGTTACGTTGGCGAGGTCATAAACGACACTACCAACAAGACCCTGACTGTGTGCGGACTGAAACTGAAGTACTTCGACGCTACCGCCGGTGAAACCACAGGGTTGAAGCAGTGCTGCGATGCCATGGACAGCGTAGCAGCAGGAGATTCCGGCAGTTCCGCTTACAACTGGCCCTATGAGTGGAAGGAGAGCTGGTACAGGTTCACCGACTTCGAGAACTACTACAAGAACGCCCAGTTCCCGTTCATCTTCACTTGCCCGACTGAAGTCCCGCAGGGTTCAACGGTCGAGGTCCAGATATCGAACAGGAACATCGGCCACACATATGAGCTCTGTCCGACTGACTTCGCCGACGGACTGGTCGACTGGAATTTCGGTGTCATCCTGAAAGCGACCCCGGTCAATGCCCAGGCTTCGGTGCAGTACGTCCTTTTCACGGGTGATTCCGTAAGCAGTGACAATGCCACCGTGACCATCAGTGAGACGTACACCAACCTTTCCGCCTACAGTAAAATCCAGGTGTACTGCGTAATGACCGGGAACATCCTTAACGCTCCCTGCGTGATTCCGATGCCTTTCGGAGTCGGCGGCAATGCCACTCCGGCATTCACGGTTGGTGTGAAAGCGCAGACAGGCGGTGACGTGTTGCAGTACTTCGACGTGAAGTTCGACGCTTTCGGATACGACATCAGTACCATGACGAAGGTGATACCGATGACGGAAAATGCGAGCTGGACCAGCCCCGGCAAAGTTCCCGCCACCACCAACAAACTTCTGCTGAAGATGACGTTCAAGAACATCAGCAGCTCCAGTCAACTACTGACCCTGGAGAAACTCGCATTTGACGAGTGGCGCGATTTGGGAGCAGGGCTAACCAGAACGGCAAGGTTCTTATGGTCACAGTTGACTTGCTATGACTCGAGCGGGAATAAGATAGTCGACGACGGCTCTGTCATGACTACGAACCCGGCGCACATCACTATAGCGGCGAATGCGTCGGTCGTCCTGTTCTTCCTTTTCGACCAAATATGGGGGTCAAACATCCCGTCCGCCGGAACTGACATCGTACACATAGACAAGTTCCAGATAATGTGGATGGACTCGACTTATGACGGTGGGTCGATGGGATACTCATGGACTTCGATATCCGCCAACTATCCGGTAGCCACAACCGACGACGGCAAGGTCGGAATCACGACCTTAGACCCTTACATGGGAACTCATACAGTAACATCTTATACATCTTATTAACATGGACAAGTACATCAAGAAAGGCATCATCGGCGCAGCAGCCGGAATCGCCCTCATGGCGGCGATAGCTACATCGGCATTCGTATTCAACTCAGAACCGTCCGGCTTCGAGAAGGCGGTCGCAATCGTGAACATAATCGGCGCATTGTGTTCTGTGGCTGCCCTTCTCTACAAATCTTTCACAGAGTAAAATGATGACGTCGGACACATCCACGGTAAGCACGGTGGCCCACAGCGGGGTCGCCGTGACCGCACTCGCTTTCCTACATACCGCACTGCTCAACATGGTCCCATATCTCATTTGCGCCATCCCGTTGATAATCCTGGACTGCCGCTGGGGAGTCCCCGCCGCCAGGAAGAGAAAAGAGAACGTGACTTTCAGCCGGGGGTTCCGGATGGTCATGACCAAAAGCGTCGACTACATCTGTTGGGTCGTCGTGGCGTCATCCCTCGCCCTCGCATTCGAGACGGGCTGGCTGGAGTGGTTGATTCTCGGAGCGGTGATGGGCAATGAAATCATTTCGATAGTGGGCAACTACCTCTACGTCAAGAAGGACGTGGAACTCTCGTGGGAGAATTTCTACCGATGGGTATTCAAGGCCGGTGCCGAGAAGATGGGGGCGACCATGGACGCAGCCGAGGCGGAGGGGATAATCCGCAAAAAGGAGAAGGAGGAAGGCGATGAATAACTACCCGCATTTTTCGCTGAAGGAGCTGGTGGCTTCCGACGTCGCCAGCCGGAAGAAGATAGACAACACCCCGAGCTTCGAGGTGGTCGGCCATCTGCACGAACTCGTCGGGAATCTGCTCGAGCCGCTGAGGGAGGCGTGGGGAGGACCGATAAAGGTCACCTCCGGCTACCGCTGCGAAAAGCTCAACAGGGCCGTCGGGGGAGTGGCGTCGTCGGCCCACATGAGGGGAGACGCCGCGGATCTCCAGCCCGCCAACGGGAAGATAGACGAGTTCATCTCGTTCACCCGCCTGTGGCTCATCAACAACCACGTCCGCTTCGACCAGCTCATAGACGAGCGAAGCGGAAGGACGAGGTGGATGCACATCTCGCTCTACTCGTCCACCGGAACGCAGCGGGGCGAAGTGAAGGTTCTGAACAAATAATTTCCAAAAACGCCAAGATCATGTACAGGTTCATCCAGAATATTTCCAATTTCCTCGCCCGCTTCGGCAAGGACCGCTACCTGCATTTCATCGTCAGCCTCATTCTGACGCAGTTCCTCGCAGCCGCCCTGCACATCCTCGGGGCGGGCAACCATTCGCTCATCGCAGCCCCGCTCATCGTCATCTGCCTCGGCTTCGCCAAGGAGTGGATGGACGAGCGCAACGGCGGGGAGTTCGAGCCGTACGACATCGTCTGGGACTTCCTCGGGATGTTCGCCGGGCTGGTCCTCATGATACTGATCCTCGCATAGTCCGCAACCCCTCCCGATCCTGCCGGACGGGTGCAAGGAAGGGACGGGCTTTTTCGCCATGAAAGCGTTACGTTTCGTCGCACTTTGCCTTCTGCTTGCCGGATGCCAGCCGAAGGTCATCACGGAGCTCCGGACCGAGACCGTCTATAGGGACTCCGTCATCGTCAGGGACACCACCGTCTACGTGCCCCTTCCCGTGGAGGTCATCCGCGAAGTGGTCGCTCCCGCCGACACCTCGCACCTGGAGACCTCGCTGGCGGAGTCATGGGCGTGGGCGGATTCGCTCGGGCTGCACCACCGGCTCGAGAACAGGAGGCGGGAGTGGGGCGTGCAGCTGCCCAAGGTGACGAGGATCGTCGCCACGGCGCAGGAATCGGCCCAGATTCGCACGATTGAGAAGGAGGTGGAGCGGAAGTTCACCGTGGGGGAGAAAGTCCGTCTGAAGGGATTTTGGGCGGTCGTGGCGCTCGCCGTCGTGGGGTGGAGGAAGGAGATATGGAAGATCCTGAAAAGGGTCGCGGCATTTTTCTGATTGGGTAAGTTCCGTTTCTTTTCATGTGGTTATTTTGATTTGGTTTGGCTGTTGCCGCGGCCTCAATGCCCCCGCCTGGGAAGGTAGGGGCATTTTTTTTTATGGAATTTTTCAACTTTTGCCTCCATCCTTGCCTCCATCGGCCTCTCAGACCGCTCAGAGGCACGAAAACGTAGCCCGGCCCCGGGCACGCAAGAAACCACCACTGCAACCCGCTGAAACGCCTTTCCAAGCCCTGGAAGGGCGTTTTTCTTTGCCTCCGTTGCCGCTTTCTGCCGCTTTCTGCCGCTTTTCCGGCAATATTTTTGCCTCCATTCTTGCCTCCACGGAGGCAAAATATTTTCTATATTTGCCGAAACTTGCGACAATCATGACACACTCTTTCCAGCTCACCCATCCCGAAAGGGAGACTTCGCCCGTCCGCCTCGTGGTCAGCCACAGGGGGAAGATCTGGCGTAAGGCCACCGGCATAAGCGTCAACACGAAATTATACAATCCGAAGGGGAAAACGGTCCGCTCCAGGTTCAAGGATCTCGCGGTCTCGGAGGAACTGACCGCCATAGAGAACAGGCTGCTCCAGCGGGAAAAGCCGTTGATGTCCTTCCAGGAAGTCGAGGAGGCCATAACCTACGGCCTCGGCGGCGGGGTAGCCGTGGTTCCCACCGCCCGTCCGACCTTCTGGGAATACTTCCGGGAGTTCGCGGAAAGGGAATGCCCTTCCAAAAAATGGAGGGCCAACGCCTACAGGGTCGCTTCCTCGTTCATGGGGAAGAAGGATGACTGGGAAGAGATTGACGGGGATTGGCACTTCCGGCTCGACGCGCTCATGAAGAAGGCGGGATACTCCCTCAACTACATCTCCACCATCACCTCCAAGGTGAGGACCGTGATGCATGAGGGCGAGATTCGCGGGTACCATTCAAATGCCGCCTACAAGTCATTCCCGAGGCGGTACGAGACGTCCGACACCGTCTACCTGGACAGGGGCGAGATGGAGGACCTTTGGGAGTTGGATCTGACGGACGAGACCGAGAGGAAAGCGCGTGACCTGTTCTTCCTCGGCTACTACACAGCGGCTAGGTTCCAGAACTACTCAAAGCTCTCGCTGGACAACATCTCGGGCGGGAAGATCCGCTTCATCCAGCCAAAGACGGGAGGCGAAGTGGTGATGCCCTGTGCGCCCAGGGTGATGGAGATCCTCCAGCGGTGGGGAGGCAAGGCTCCCGTACTCACCGAGCAGGCGATCAACCGCGCCCTGAAGAGCATCTGCAAGAAGGCCGGATTCACCTCCAAGGTGCAGACCCGGATCACGAAGGGAGGGAAGACCGTCATCTCCACCCATGAGAAGTGGGAACTGATCTCCACCCATACAGCCCGCAGATCCGGGGCGACCAACCTCTACCTGGAGGGCGTGCCCATCAGGATATGCCGGTTCCTCACCGGACACAAGGATGACGCCACCTTCCTCAAGTACATCAAGGTGTCGAGGGAGGAAGGCGCAGATCTGCTGGCGAAGGCCGACTTCTTCAAATAGCTATTTCCTTTTGATGGCCATTCCGGACACCTCGTAATAATCCACGATGTCCAAACCTGCCGCATAGACCACCCTCGTCTCGAGATCCGCTATGCCGTCGGCTCCGGCCTCCTTGGCTACGTCCACGGCCATCTGCAGGAGCTCTCCCGATGAGATCTTCTCGAGTCCGGCAAAGGTGCGAGTTCTCGTCCCGTATACTCCATCCTCGAATTTTCTGCCGTCGCCGGTGTCCTTCTTTACCGTTTCTTTCACTTCCCTGCCCGGAGACACTTTGAGGTATATCTGCCCTATCGGGATGTGATCTCCCATGTAGGGATCAGCGCTTAGCCAAAACCCCTGTTCCGTGAACGGGCGATAGTCCAGGAATCCAACTTCGGTGACCCTGCTCGTGGTGGCCGTCATTCCGCAACTTGTCAATATGACCACTAATGCAATCAGTGATAATACTCTTCTCATAAAAATTATTTACTTTTATAACTTGGCGTAAATTTTACTATCCGACATCCTGTTTGGCTTTACCGCCTTCAAGTTCTTCAAGGCGCCTCGCTTGTATTCGGATGGTCTCGCTCATATTATTGAACATCTGAACAAGTTCTTCGGGGATGAACACCCCATTCTTTTCTTCCCGCTTTTCTCCGGAAGGCGGAAAGACTGAGTCTATCTTCTTCTTCAGACTATCAGTGTAGGGATATCTCCCGCTTGCGACCGCGGACATATACGTCCGGCTCATTCCCAGTTCGGTCGCAATCTGTTCTTGCGTCAGGCCGTAGTCAGCCTTGATGCGGGCGAGTCTTTTCTTCAAATCGCACATATTGGAATATTTTTCTCACAAAAAGTATTGTTTTAATACAAAAAGTGCTATCTTTGCACATAACTAATCCACCGGACGGGAGTACCGTTATATCGCAAAGGTGTGTAATGTCGCAAGTTACCTACCGCAAAGATACGCCCTCCGGTTTTAAAAACAATAAATCGGAATAACTAATGTTCGACAAGTACCTTTTAGAACACAAGTGGCGGGCGGCCCTGTCATCCATCCCTCTCGGGGAGTCCGAGAAGGAGATCCAGTGCGAGTCCGCCTCGGCTGTGAAGGCGCTGGTGACCACTGGCTACCAGATGAACAGGGAGAAGACCCTGCCCGTCAAGTTCTCCTTCCGGACGGACTACGACAACCTCAAGGTCGTCCTCAATGTCCATACACGATGAGCACCGACGAATACCTGCACCATATTGGTGATCTCCTGGAACAGGTCCTCGCTGAACTGAGGGAAGACCAGTTCTTCACCTTCGCTGAAGCCGTCGACTATTGCGGTTGTGCACCGAGGACCCTCAGGGAGTGGCGGTACAGGAATCTCGTCAGGACGGTGACGAGGGGGAAGAGGAAAGGAGTGATGAAATCGGACCTTGACAAGGTAATGAGAGAGACCAAGTAAGCCATATTTGGAAGTTCGTTTTGACTGCCCCGGACGGGTGGGAGCTCCTCCGGGTTTTTAAAAGAAAGCAAGATGGAAGAATTTACCATAACCCGCATTTCGGTACCGTCACCCACGCTGGTGACACGCCACCTCCGGACGTGGTTCGCGGAGAAGAAGATGTCGCTCGCCAACAAGGAAGGGTGGAATATGGGGCAGATCCGGACGATGGTCGCCCAGGGCGAGGCCCAAGCTCTCAAGGCACGGGCTTCGTCGAAGAGGACCACTCCGGTCCGGCTGAGGATATTCGGGCCGGAACCCAGGACGGGGAGACTCCGGATAGCCTTCATCAGAGGGACCGCGGTGGACATCCTCGAAGGCAATGACAAGGTCGTCGGGTATGTTGAGTTCGAGCGGATATCGCAGTGATGCGACAGCGCCCCGGTGCATATACACATCATCAATTGGCTTTTCAACTACCGGGGCGCTAAAGTGAAACACTAAAAACCAGATATCATGAACAAGTTTTTTTCAAGGGGTGAAACCCTTCTCGCCTATGTGGCGGCACTACTCATGGCGGTCCTCGCGATTGCCAGCGCGTTCAGATCCGACGGGGGAGCGGCCCTGTTGTGCTTCTGCTTCGCATACATCGCATATGACCTCGGAAGAGGATTCTGCAAAGAAGAAAGGGAGGCGTAGCCATGGACGACAAGGTGATTTTCAACTACCGCTTCATGCTCGATTGCGGTCTCAGCAAATCCTACTGGAAGAAGTGGCAGAGCGATCTCTTCTCCGTAGCCAGGGAGTACGACAACCACATCTTCTACACGGAAGACATCAACGACCTCTCGTCAAAGCTCGCGGCGATGGCAGCCGGTTACCCGAAGGGGGGCAACGTCGGGGGCGTCAATTGGGACTCGTTCGTCCGATACGGCGGGTGCGTGTTTGTCCACATCGGAGACGAGGGTCCTGTCCTCAAGTTCATCCCCATAGAGGGAGAATATCAGAGCCATCCGCTATGATGACGCAGGTGGAGAACACACCGGACGGATATGTCGTGAGCGCATATCTGGACGACGGGAGAGGTTACGGGCGGTGGGCACCGCTCAGGAACTTCGGGGACAGGCAGGGCGACGCCATGGAGTTCGCGCATCAGGATCTTCCCGAGAT
Organism: Clostridia bacterium; assembly: GCA_017483125.1. Lineage (GTDB taxonomy): Bacteria > Bacillota > Clostridia > Oscillospirales > CAG-272 > CAMEON01. The sequence continues at coordinate 8,636 of JAFULU010000354.1, read as the reverse complement.
GGACAGCTCCAGGGTGTAGCTCTTCGCGCTGAGCTATCGGAAGGATGCCCGGTACAGGAGAATCCGGAAGGGTGCTATAGCGCTCGACAAGTGACATACAGGGGACCCGTGGGCTCGGGGGCGCAGTGGGTAAGGTGTTTATAGGTTTTTGTATTCCGCAAGCGAAGCGCCCGGAGGTTCGATTCCTCCACTCCCTACCACCGCCGCGAGGCGTCAACTGTTTATGGTTTAGTACACGTCTTCCCTCCGGAAGTGATAGCCGGAGGGATTTTAAAGGAAACTCAAAAAGACTCAAGATATGATACCGAACGTCAACACAGGGAGCACGACCTCCCAGAAGCAGAAGATCCTCCTTCACATGAGGGAGGGGAACAGGATCACCCAGCTCGAAGCGGCCCGGAAGTTCGGGTGCTACCGCCTCGGTGCGAGGATAGCGGAAATCAAGAAGATGCTCGAAGGGACGGATGAAGTGGTGGCGAGCGAGTGGGAGACGGCTCCGAAGTCGGGCAAATCATTCAAAGCGTATTACATCAAAAAATTGGCATAGTATGGAAGACATGAAAGTGAGGGGAAAGCTCACATGGGTATCCCCGATGAGAACCTGGACCGCGAAGAACGGGCGGTCCGGAGGAAGCTGCACCGTCAAGATAGACATCGACGAGGGCAGGTACACGGATGACTTCTGCGGAGAGATCTCCGAAGAGGAAGCCGTGTACATGAAGAAGCAGGGGATCAAGATGGGCGACATGGTGGAGCTCACCTACAGGGTGACCGCTTCGTATTCCGAGAAGACCGAGGCATGGTACTCCCGCGTCAGGGTTAAGGCCGTGGACAAGGTAGGCGCGGAGACGAAACGGGAAGATCCTCCGGCAAGACCGAACGCGAAACAGGCTGAAGACGGGGAAGATCTGCCTTTCTAGGCCGTCGGGGGCGCTTCATGCTCCCGAAGAAACGACCTGGAAGGATGTGGTAAGGAAAACCCGCTGACCCCATAAGAGCGGCAGGGAACCAGCGGGCATATGTTGAACAAGTTGCCGCAAAGGTAAAAATTATCATGGAAAACGACAAGACCAAATTCAGGTGGTTCGTGGACGACAAGGGCATCATATGGGTCCACAGGCCTATGGGAGACTACGTGATCTATCCGGAGCAGTTCATGGAAATGGATTGGCTCCAGCATATGGCGGACAAGTCATGGGTGGACCTCAACACTTTCGTTCCCGCCTTTCAGCGGGCGTTCAGGCTGTCCGGACAATCATGGAAGGAGTACGTGAAGAAATTCAATGTTGACGGCGTGGCGCGGGTCATCCTGGACAACCCTCCCGAAATAGGGGCAGGCGTGGAAAGCTATGTACCCGTAGGCGGAGGGGAAGCATACCTGGTCACAATAAAGGAGGCTTGACAATGGAAGGAAGTTATCTCAACATACAGGAGTGGATGCTGCCCTACGGGAAGACGATGAACGAGAGGGCGACGTTCGCGATCATCTACCAGTTCTCCGCAGGCGGGAAGGGCGTCTTCTTCGGGGATCTCGACTATATCGCCAAGTGGGTGGGCGTGGACAGGAAGACAGTGCTTCGCTACCTGAAGGAGTTCCGCGACATGGGAGTCATAGAGTGCGATGAAGGAGGGAAAGGCAAGATGAACAAGAACTACAGGGTGTCGCAAAATATTCCACTACCGTCGCAAAATATTCCACTACCGTCGCAAATTGTTCCACTACCGTCGCAAATTGTTCCACTACCGTCGCAAATTGTTCCACCCCAAGGTAATATTAAATTATATAATAAATATTATAACATAAACATAAATAGCGACGCCGATTTTCTTGGCGCTCTTGAGCGGATAGGAGTCTCCCATCAGACGGCAACCGACTGGATGACGGTCCGGAAGAAACTGAAGGCCTCGAACACTCTGACGGCCTTCAAGACTCTGGTCTCCGAGATAGAGAAGTCCGGCAAGACTCCGGAGGAATGCGTCGCTCTCTCAGCCGCCAATTCCTGGCGCGGCTTCAAAGCCGAATGGCTCACTGAGGAGAAAAGTCCGGCTCCGAAGGTGATCTCCACCGAGGAATACTTCAGAATGCGTGAGGAGGGCAAGCTATGAGCCGTGAAGTGAAATTCAGTCTCGAAGAGATTCCCGTCCCCGCTGACCTCGAACTCGAGAAGGACGTCGTGGCCCTTGCCGCGGCAAACGAGTCCACCATCGACGAGATCTCCGCCATTCTCGGGAGCGGAGCCTTCGCTGATCCGTACTGGGCCGATGCATGGGGAATCCTCCTTGACATGCACAGGAAGGGTGACCACATCGACGCGGTGACCTTCTGCGCCAAGCTCGACCCATCGGTGGCCTCCGACGTGGCGGTCAAGATGATGATGTTCCAGAACGCGACCATCGAAGCGGTCTCCCATGCCGAGACTCTGAAGGTACTCGCCACGAGACGCAGACTCTATCAGGCCGCCTGTGCCATGCTGCAGCTCGCGGCGTCTCCCGCCTCCACCGTCCCCGGAATGGTAGCGGCCTTGACAAGCGCGACCGAGAGCATATCGGAAGAGGCGAGCATCAGCGACGGGGTGACGATCACCGAGGCGATAGACAATCTCGCCACGACGCTCGAAGAGAAGGCGAACGGAGGAGGCAACCAGGTGACCACCGGCTTCCCCGTCCTTGACTCCGAACTGACGGGAGGAATGGCGCCGGGGCAGCTCATCATCCTGAGCGCGAGACCTTCGGTCGGGAAGACCGCGGTGATGCTGCAGATGGCGGTCTCGGCCGCGAGAGCCGGAAAGCCGGTGATGATCTACTCCCTGGAAATGTCGGAACTCGAACTCGCGGAGCGGTACATGCTCTCCACCGAGCGCGTAGATCCTTACACGATGGCGTCGGGCAAGGTGGACTGGAACCAGTTCGAGACGGGCCGTTCCGTCTTCGCGGATCTCCCTCTCAGGATTGACGACCGGACCATGTCCCTGGAAGGCATCATCTCTTCGATAACCCTCAACGCGTCGCGGGGCAAATGCTCAGCCGCATACATAGACTACCTCGGATTCATCCGGAACGGGGACGACCGGGAGAACCTCGCCCAGAGGCTGGGGAAGATCACCGGCGCCCTGAAGTCCACCGCCCGCAAGGTCGGTATCCCGATAGTGCTCCTCGCACAACTCAACAGGGACTCCGTGAAGGAGAAGAGAGCTCCGCAATTGAGCGACCTCCGAGACTCCGGATCAATCGAACAGGACGCAGACGCGGTACTCATGCTGGACCGCAGTGGCACCGGTCTCGCGATGTACATCAGGAAGAACCGCAAGGGGACTCCGGACAGGGGAGTGATGCTCCGTCCCAACTCCACTTACACCATGTTCAACGAATCGGGAATGATATGATGAGTGCGATGGATTAATGGGCGACCTCCGAGGCTTACGCTCTGGCCAATGATTGCGCCACCCTCACGGCCAAGCTGGACAATATGACGGAAAAGGAGATGCTTGAGTTCGTCCCTCTGATGGGGCAGCTCTACAAGGCGCAGGATGAACTGATAAAATACGCTGAAGAATGCCGAAGAAAGAGAAAGTGAAGATGGGGCCCGCCTACCCGGACGGGACGCCCGTGATGTCAGGGGATCTGCTGAAGGTGGAAGGGCTCCCCGTGCCGGTGACCGCGAGGTCATATTACAGGCCCGACGGTGGTCTGATAAAAACCTATACCTTCTGGAACCATGGTCCGAAGAATATGGGATTGAGAACCCTCACAAGGAGGGGGTTCGACCGCTGGGAAGGCGAGGTCGTCAAGCGGCCGAGCAAGGCCAGAGTTAAGCCCGCTCCCGTGAAACGCCCCGAAGACCGGTATATTGTGTCGCCGATAGATTATGATCACGTGGAGATGAGGGGCCTATGAAACTGATCAATGACGACAGGACCGACCTCTCGCTTGAGGCGAACGTGGTGATAGCGGCGGTCATGAACATGGTCTACGGAGCGGAGATAGCCGCCTACCGTCTGTCCGATGCCCTTGACGCCATAGGGGAGAAGGGCACCCTGATGCAGACGAAGAAGAGGGCACTCAATGCGGCAAGACGCAACTGCCAGGCGATGATCTCCAACCTGGAGACAGCTTTCGACAAGCCGTTCGAGCAGGTAGTGACCAGGGCGGGTGACGAATACATCGCGCAGCGTGACGCGGAGTTCCACGCCCTCGCCTGCGAAGTGCTTGACATTGTCATCATCGTCCTCTCCGTTTCGGAGGGTCTGCCCTATGAGAAGAGGATGAACATCTTCAAGGCGCTGCTGAATTTCAAGGTGACCTCGGAAGTGAACCTTCCCGCATTGAGGAAGTTTTTCAGATTCAAGGAAGGGTAGAGATGGGAAGGAGAATATCAAAGAGGCCATGGACGGATAAGGAGCTCGCCATCCTCAGGGAGATGTATCCGGATCATTTCGCCGGGGAGATAGCCGAGGCCCTCGGAAGAGGGGAATCCTCCGTCTACAACAAGGCGCGGCAGCTGGGGCTAAAGTGCAATCCCGAGAAGATCCGGAGGACCGGAGCCATAGCCAGCCAAACACCTGGAAGCATAGCCGCGAGGTTTCAGAAGGGTCATGTGCCGGACAACAAGGGGAAGAAGATGGCCAAGGAAATCTATGAGAGATGCGCCCCGACCATGTTCCAGAAAGGGCACCGCCCCGTCAACCACAAGCCCGTAGGATCTGAGAGGGTGAGCGCGTACGGATATGTCGAGGTCAAGGTCGCCGAGCCTGCGAAGTGGCGGCTCAAGCACAGGGTGATCTGGGAGGAAGCCTACGGGCCGATTCCGAGGGGATATAATATCCAGTTCAAGGACAAGAACCCTCTGAACGTGACCCTTGACAACCTCTACCTCATCAGCAAAGCGGACCAGATGAGATACGAAAACTCCTTTTACGCGAAGTATCCGAAGGAACTGCAGGACGTGATCCGGCTGAAGGGAGTAGTGAACAGAGTAATACATAGAACGGAAAGAGATGAAAGGAAACAATTTGAGCCTTGAGGCTCTCAAATCACACCTATTCGAGACGCTCGAAGGCGTCAAGAACCTCTCCGACAAGAAGGCTTCGGAGTGCGAGAAGGTGTCAATCGAACAGGCTAAGCAGATAGTGGACATAGCGGATTCCATCATTGATGTGTACAAGGTCCAGCTGGACGGTATCAAGATAGCGGCATCCATGGACAATGTGGCATCAGCGGGAACCATCCTTGAGACGGCGGGGATCATATCGCCCGAAGAGCGGAAAATGATAGGGGATTAAATATGACAAACAAGAATGACCGCATCATCAGAGATGCGCTACGCACCGCGGAGAGGGTGCAGATTATTTGGTATGAGGGGGGGGCGAAAGGAACGTTCGCCACGATGGACAGGGAGTTCGCGAAGGATCTGGCCAACGCATACGCGAGGCTTTGCGATAGACAGGAGGCGAGGCTATGATTCCATATTACGTGCACAAGAACCGGATTTACCCTCTCCCTGTTGTGATAAGGGCGACCGGAAAGATAGAGGTCCTCAAGTACGAGGGCAGCCAACTGCTGAGCCTCCAAAAGGCTGTGGATGGGTATATCGAGGTAGTGCCGCTTCCAGGAGATCCCGGCCTCGTCCTGATCGCGGACGAAGAGGGCCTCCTCAAGAAGAAGCCCCTGAACCTTCTCGCCACGGAAATGGTACGGAACCCTATCGTAGGGGATGTGGTGCTGATGGAGAGAAACCAACTTGACTGAAATTACGGGATGAAACAATCAACCAAAAAGAAAAGCATATGACACAGACAAACGACAAGCCCTACTACATCGAGGGCAGGGGGATCTACGTCCCCATCATCAACAAGGTGCTCGACATGGAGGACCTGCGCGACGGAGACTTTTCCCGCTTTTTCGACTGGAATGAGGCCCTGAAAGCCGCCAAGAAGGCGGGCAAGGAACTGCCGACGAAGAAGGAGATGTATGTCATACTCTACTTCATCGAAGAAATCAACGGCCTTCTCCGGAAGAACGGCGGTAGTCCTCTTTCTGGCTACTACTGGTCCTCTTCGGAGTACTCGCGGGCCCTCGCTTGGCTCATCAGCTTCACGTCGGGGAACGTGCTCGGCATCACCAAGCTCTACCCGGGCTACGTGAGGGCGGTCTCGGCATTCTGATTTTTTCTTCGGCTGCGGGTTCTTCAATTCGAGCGATGTATACAACTCTCTCAAGGTTGGGAATACCTACAGGGTCTATGTCTCCGGCAAGAGGTGGCCGATATGGTCGGCATACAAGGTGATACAAAAAGCGGAGCCTTTGGAATGCGACATATAGAGAGCAACATTCAGACGGTCTGCGTGACGTGGTTCCGTCTCCGGTACAAGAGGCTCGCCCCTTTGTTGTTCGCCGTCCCGAACGGCGGTGCGAGGAACAGGGTGGAAGCTGCGATCATGAAAGGTGAAGGAGTCCTGGCGGGCGTGAGCGACCTGCTGTTCCTTTACCCTTCGGGTCAATACCATGGGCTGTGCATAGAGATGAAGGCTCCTGACGGAAGACAACGGGATTCCCAGAAGGAGTGGCAGAAGGCGGTGGAAGAGCAGGGCTACAAGTATATCTTGTGCTTCGGCATAGAAGAATTTCAAACCAAAATAAAGGAGTATTTGAATGAAAGTGCGGATAGTTGTCAGCAGATGGCGCAAGGGTAAGATCGTCACGACAAGGTATTACATCGAGCGGAGATGTTGGTATGTTTTCCTCCCCGATTGGGAAATATTATCCAACAACGGCTGCCCGATATGGTTCGAACGCAGGGCCGATGCGGAAGAGTGGATAAGATTGTACAACGCGATAAAGAGACGATGAGCAATAGGTTCGGCAAGCTGGCATGGGACAGCGAGAGGCCGCCCCAGCCCAAGAGGGAGATGCCCATGGCTCTGCACCGAGAGAGGTCCGACGGCCCGTACCACTCGTACAGGTGGACGAGGCTGTCACGCGCCTTCCGCGTGTCTCATCCTATATGTGCGGAGTGTGAGAGAGCGGGAAGGATCGTCCCTTCCACCTGTGTGGATCATATCGTACCCTGGCCGATATGCGAGGACTTCTTCGATGAGAAGAACCTGCAGGCACTGTGCGACAGGTGCAACATGGAGAAGGGAAACCGTGACAAGAAGAGGATCGCAAGGTGGAAAAGAATACATCAAAAGGAGGACAAGCAATGAACTACGAGCAGAAATACAATGAGGCCCTGGAAAGAGCACAAAAGGCCACACGAGCCGGAAGCGATGTAGCAATGGATATTGTTCAGTACATCTTCCCCGAACTCCGAGAGAGCGAGGATGAGAGGATGTTACGGACAATAATCAGAGGCTTTGAGAATTGGAAAAGTAACGGCAATTTGTTATTTAACCTCACCGATGTTGATGATATACTCGCCTACCTTGAAAGGCAGAAAGAGCCGAAGTGGGGCGAGGAGGAAGAACGAATCCTCAAAGGCATCATCGGAAAGATAGACCACGACCAGACCTACGGAGTGTCAAAGATGGAAATGTTGTTATTCCTCAAATCCCTCCGCCCTCAACCAAAGCCGGAATGGAGCGAGGAGGATGAAAAGATGATTAAGAGCATATTATTTGTTCTTGAATCTTTTGTCTCTCATTCTGAATCTGCGTCAAGTCCGTCACTTATAACAACATATCCGACTTACCATAAGGAGATTGACTGGCTCAAATCCCTCCGACCTCAGCCAAAGCCCGAGTGGAGCGAGGAGGATGAGGATATGATACAGGATATTATTGCCTCAATTGATGATGAAATAGCCGCATCTGATTTCCATGAAATGGAAAATTGGCTCAAATCTCTCCGTCCTTCCTGGAAGCCCAGCGAGGCGCATTTAAGTGCTTTGTTGGCCATATTCAATGACCCGAATAATATCGGCTCACAAACTTGCCAACTTGCTCTTACCGACCTATATGAACAACTCAAGAAACTGAAGGAGGACAATAAATGAGAAAGTACAAACCCATCAAAGTATTCTCCATCCAGTTCGGACCGGGCTGGTGGTGGGGAAAGCACCTGTGGTTTTTCAAGACTGCATTTGCCATCGTGCCAATGTCATTCCATGTGAAGTACACGGATATGCCGCACGAGTGGTATGAAGACATCACGCGGGAGATTTATTCCTGGAAGTTTTATGACTGGTGTGGTAAGAGATGACGACATTCAAACCGAACCGGACTACCCGAATGGGCGAGTACAAGTACCACCTTGTGCTGTCCTTTGAAGACCAGAGAGAGACCTACTACGTGGTCAGATACTATGGTAAACACAAGCAGTGGTGGCACTACGAAGTCTGGGACAGCTGGACGATGGCCTTCAACAAGGAGCGAGGTTACAGGATCGTTAAGCACAGGAACAAAAAGAATATATGAGAAATGAACGGCATCAGTGAATTTGAGAAGACATATAAAGAAGTCGCCCTTGCCATAATTGCGAGGGACAACACAAGGCAGATAGTGAGTATGCTCAAAGGCATCTACCGTCTGCTATGGGGCATCGCGGATGCGCTGGACGTATTCGACGATGAGGACGAGACGGAGGAGCCCGAGCAGGAGGGGGTAGGGGGTCAAAATCTCTGACGCCCGAGGCCTCAAGAC
>JAFULU010000353.1 GCA_017483125.1 Clostridia bacterium | reverse complement strand
TCGTCACCGACGAGAGCCGCTGTACCGTGGAGCTGACCGAGGAGAACGGTCTTCTGCTTCGCCCCAACTACGAGTGCTACGATCCCTACTTCAGCTTCGACTACGACCTCATCGGCAAGCAGTACGACGCCATGTTCTACCCCATTCTGGAGTTCACCTACAAGATCCCCCGCAGCGCCAGCCAGCGGACCTTCCAGACCGAGCTGTTCCTCTGCACGGGCGGTATCGAGAACGCCACGGGGGGTGTATCCACCGTGGTAGAGGTGGAGGCCGACGGGAAGTGGCATACGGTGCGGATCGACCTGTCCGAGACCGGCTTCTGGTCGGGCACCATCCACGAGATCCGCATGGACTTCTTCTCCTCCTGCGCGCCCGACGACAAGATGTATCTGAAGGACTTCAAGATCCTCACCGAATAAACCCCTGACGGGGGCTGCTCACGCGGCCTCCGTTTTTTTTTTTGCCCTTTGGGAGCATTTCCCTCGACATTTTTTTCGCGGATACGACGGATTTTCACTTTGGTTGATTGACAAACCGCCCGTGTTGTGTTATACTGTAATGGAATATGAATACAATGAGGGAGAATGCGCTCAAGCCGTCCCACATACAGTACGGTAGAGCCAAATCCCCACAGTAAGGAGAATCTATGAATCCCTACATCATTCTCACCGACGTGACCTGCGATCTCTCCCCCGAGATCCGCGAGTATTTCGGTATGACCGACTACGTACACGGCTACGTCAGCATCAGCGACGGCCGCGACCTGAAAACCGTTCTTGACTGGAGTCTCATCTCCCGCGAGGACTTTTACGGCTGTCTCGGCAACCGCCAGATGAAGGTCAGCACCGCCCCCGCCAGCCCCGAGGAGTATTACGAGTACTTCAAGAAGTACGCCGAGGCGGGGATCGACGTGCTGAGCGTGTCCATTTCCTCCAAGATCAGCTCCACCTACAACGTGGCGGTGAGTGCCGCGGAGCGGGTGAGTGCCGAGTACCCCGAGCGGCGCATCCATTGCGTGGACTCCCTGCGTATGTCGGGGTCCATGGGCCTTCTGGTCATGTACGCCCTGGAGCTGCAGAAGAAGGGGGCGACCATGGAAGAGGTCATTGACTGGCTGGAGAGCAACAAGCTGCGGGTGCACCAGATGGGCCCCATCGACGATCTCATTTTCGTGGCCCGCCGCGGCCGTATCTCCATGGGCAAGGCCATCATGGGTAGCTTCGCGGGGGTCAAGCCCATGGGTGACTGCAACCGCGACGGCTACGTCACCGTCATCACCAAGGCCAAGGGCATGAAGAAGGCTCTGACCGCCACCGTGGCCTATGCCAAGGAGCTGGCCACCAATGTGGAGGATCAGTATCTGCTGATCGTCCACAGCAACCGCGAGGCCTACGCCGAGACCCTGCGGGAGAAGCTGGAGGCCGAGCTGCACCCCAAGAAGATCTTTATTTCCGATTCCTACTCCGCCAGCGGCACCAACATCGGCCCCGGCATGGTGGGTGTGTACTTCCTGGGTGACGAGGTCACCGAGGAGCTGGCCCGCGAGAGGGAGATCATGGGTCGGGTCATGGAGTCGGTGCGGTAAGACCCAACCCTTACGGGAAAACCTATCCTACGGATAAGGAGTAAAAAGCATTGGAAAGAATCAACGGTTCCGTATTTCGGGATATGATTAGATACGGCCTGGCCAATCTGGAGGCTCACAAGGCTGCCGTCAACGATCTCAACGTCTTCCCCGTCCCCGACGGAGACACGGGCACCAATATGGCCATGACGGTTCAGAACGGCTACAAGGCCATTGAGGGAGCCGAGGGAGACCTTTCGCGGGTGTCGCTGGCCTTCGCGGGTGCCGCGGTCTTCGGGGCGCGGGGCAACTCGGGGGTCATCCTCTCCCAGTTCTTCCGCGGCCTTGCGGCGGGCTTTGAGGGGTATGCCGAGGCCGACGTGGCGGTGCTGTCCGCCGCGCTGGACCGGGGCTGTGCCTACGCCTACCGAGCGGTGGCCAATCCCGTGGAGGGGACCATCCTCACGGTACTGGGGGACATCGCCGCCGAGGTGAACAGGCAGCTGCCCTCCCTGCGCACGGTGGAGGAGACCGTCGCCCTCATGACCGCCGTGGCCAAGGTATCCCTGGAGCGCACCCCCGATCTTCTGGCCATCCTCAAGAAGGCGGGCGTGGTGGACAGCGGCGGCGCGGGTATGGTCTACTTCTTCGAGGGTATCCGCAAGTATCTGGCGGGGGAGGAGATCACCGCACCCGCCGAGTCCTCGGGCGGGGATACCCCCTTCGTGGACTACTCCCTCTTTGACCGCCACAGCGACTTCTCCTTCGGCTACTGCACCGAGCTTCTGCTCCAGCTGACGGTGGCCGAGTCGGAGTTCTCTCCCGAGGCCTTCACCGAGGCTCTGGGGGGCATGGGAGAGTCTATAGTGACCTCCTTTGAAGGGGACAAGGTCAAGCTTCACATTCACACGGGGACACCCGAGCGGGTCATGGCCTTCTGCCACGCCTACGGTGAGTTTCTGTCCTTGAAGATCGAGAATATGTCGGTCCAGCACACGGGGCTGACCACCAAGTTCCTCGTGAATCCTCCCGAGGAGGACGCCGAGGTGGCGGTGGTGGCGGTGGCCCCCAACCAGACCCTCCAGCGGATGCTCTCGGAGATGGGGGCTGACGTGGTCATCCTCAGCGAGGAGGCTCCCTCCTCCAAGGACTTTCTGGAGGCCTTCGATCAGGTGGCTACGAGACGGATCCTAGTCTTCCCCAACAGCTCCAATTCCATCCTCAGCGCCATGCAGGCGGGAAGCATGTACAAGCGGGCCCGTGTACGGGTGCTCAACTGCCGCTCGGTGCCCGAGTGCTACGTCTCCCTCCCCGTCATCGACTTCTGCGACCCCGACATCCACGCCACGGCGGGGGCTGTCCACGACACCATCAGCCATCTGCGGAAGGTCTCGGTGGCTCACGCCTCCAAGAGTGTGCGCTACGGGGATCGGAGCATCGTCAAGAACGACTACTTCGCGCTGGAGGGCGACGAGGTGCTGACCGTGGAGAGCAGCTTTACCGAGGTGGCGCGGTACACGCTGGATAAGCTCATTGCCGAGACCGAGGGGGACGTCATGACCCTGTTCTACGGCAAGAACCGCACCTCCGAGGAGATGGAGGCTCTGACCGCCGTCATCGAGGAGCTGGATGCCGACATCGAGGTTTGCGTCATTTCTACGTTGGATCCCATTTACGACCTTGTGGTCATCTTTGAATAAGGAAGGGAAACGTTATGAAGAAAATTACGAGCCGTAAAAAGCTTCTGCTCTACGGATGCTCGGGCATGGGTGTCAACATGATGAACCTCATCGTGGGCTCCTACCTCTGCTCCGCTCTCATTACGGGTGGATTTGCTCCCGAGGACATCGGGCGTTGGACCTACACCGACAAGAGTCTGGTGGTGGCCACCCTCTGGGCTTCCCTGGCCTTTGTGGCGCGGGTGCTGGACGGTGTCATTGATCTGCCCTTCGCCTCCTTCACCGACCGTCTGAAGACCCGCTGGGGCCGCCGCAGACCCTCTCTGGTCATCGGCTTTGTGCCCATGGTCATTGCCTACCTCTTGTTCCTGATCCCCCTGAATCAGGGGGAGACCGTGCTGAACACGGTGTGGTTCGGGGTTCTGCTCATGGTGTTCTACGCCTTCTACACCCTGACCATGCTGACCTTCTACGCCACCTTCTCGGAGGTCACCGAGACCGAGGGTGACGTGGTGTTCCTCTCCAACGTCAAGTCGGTCTGCGACGTGGTCTACTTCATTCTGGGCTACGCCCTGGTGCCTGCCTTCGTGAGCATGGGGGTCAACATCCGCTACGTGGCGCTGATCTTCCTCCCCCTGTCCCTGTTCATGCTGATCCCCATGTTTCTTCTCAAGGAGGAGCCCACCAACAAGCCCGCTCCCGTCCGCGAGGGCGAGGTGGCCGAGAAGCCTCTGACTCTGTGGCGCGCCATCGCGGTGTCTCTCAAGAACAAGAATTTCATCTACTGGATGACCACCGCCGCCGTCATGAACTTCGGCCTTCAGCTTTTCCTGGGCGGAATCAACGAGCTGTTCTCCTCCGCGGGGCTGAACATGACCGTGGTCATGGCCTCCTCCTTCGTGCCCGTGCCCTTTACCATCATTCTCTACAATAAGATCGTCTCCAAAAAGGGTCTGGGCTTCGGCTACCGCTACATCCTCACCATCTTCTCCGTCGGTATGCTGGTGATGTACTTCTGCAACATCAGCGCGGGGACTCTGTCCAAGGGGGTGTTGACCGCCATCGCCGTTTGCGGCGGTATTCTGGTCTCCTTCTCCATCGGCGCATTCTTCTCGGTGACCTACACCGTCCCCTCCCATCTGGCCAAGCGGGAGCGGGAAGAGAAGGGTCACTCGGTGGCCTCCATGTACTTCGCGGTGCAGGGTCTGTTCGAGGGGGTCTCGGCGGGTCTGGCCACGGGTGTCATGCTCACCGCCCTCAAGAGCGAGGATATGATCGATGATATCTCCTATCTGCCCCTCATCGTGATCGCCTCCTGTCTGGCCGCCTTCCTCATGTCCCTCGCCTTCCCCAAGGTCATCTCCCTCATGGGTAAGGAGACCCCCAAGGCTCAGGACAAGGTGACCGCTACTGAGAACACATGATCTTTCTGGATATTTTCCGCTGGTTCGGCATCATACAGGCCTGGTGGCTCTACCCCGTGTTCTTCAAGTGCCGACCCTACTATGAGGACGTCCCCCGAGGTACCCGCGGTCCCAAGCACAAGAACCGCCGCTTCAAGGGGGGCAAGCTGATCATATCCAACCACTTCAGCGTGGTGGATTACATGCTGAACCTCTTCGTGGTCCTCCCCCGCAAGCTGTGGGTGGTGGCCTCGGAGCACGCCTACCGCAACAAGCTGCAGGGATTTGGCATGATGTTCTTCGGGGGCATCCCCTGCGACCGCCGTGTCCGCAGTATGCGGTTTGTGGAGCGGTCGGTGGAGATCCTCAAAAAGGGAGGCCTGGTGCAGATCTTTCCCGAGGGAAAGAACACCGACGACGGGCTGATCGGCCCCTTTTACCCCAGCTACATCGTCATCGCCCACCGCGCGGGGGTGCCCATCGTGCCCATTCTCACCGACGGGAACTACGGCTTTCGCAAGAGGGCTCACGTGCTCATCGGATGTGAAATCCACACGGGAGACTACATCAAGACCGAGGGCCCCATCATCCCCCGCGAGGAACTGAAGGCGGCCAACGAGGCCATCCGCGAGCGGGTCCTGGCTCTCAAGGCGGAGCTGGACGCCCGTATTGAGGCGGAAAAGGCCGAAAAATCTGCCCGTCGGGGCAAAAAAGCAAGAAAGGACGGTACGTGACCGGTGGATACGCTTTTGCAGTTTTTCTCCTCCGTCCCGACCCTTGTCTGGATCATTCTGGGCTTTCTGGTGGGGAGCGGGATCCTCATGTATCCCATCACCCTCATCGTAGCCTCCAACATGGTGTACAACGCCACCCTGCGCCGCACCTCCCCCGAGAAGTGGGGGCGGGTGCCCTCCTTCCCCGAGGATCCCGACAGCATGAAGATGGACGGGCTGGGCATGGAGTGGGCCGAGGCGCACCGTGACGCCATGAAGGAGGTCCACGTGGTCCGCGACGGGGTGAACCTCTACGGCGAGTACTACGATTTCGGCCACAAGCGGGCGGTCATGATCCTCTCGGGCCGCACCGAGAGCCTGCGCTACGGCTACTTCTTTGCCATCCCCTACGCCGAGGCGGGGTGGAACATTCTGGTGGTGGATCCCCGCGCCCACGGAAAGAGCGACGGAGAATTCAACACCGTGGGCTTTGAGGAGAGTCTGGACGACATCGCGTGGGTCAAGCACCTGCGGGACTGCCACGGCGTGGAGCAGGTGATCTTCCACGGCATCTGCATCGGCGCGGCGGGGGGTGTCTACGCCCTGACCAACCCCGATTGCCCCGACGTGGTGAAGGGGCTGGTGACCGAGGGGATGTTCCCCAACTTCGGTGAGTCCATGAAGAATCACCTCATTGAGCGCAAGAAGATGATGTGGGGTCTCTATCCCCTCATCCGCGGGTGTATGCGCCGTCACACGGGGCATTCCATGGACTACGGCCCCATCGACGTTATCCACAGGCTGGAGGTTCCCCTTCTCATGCTGCACAGCAAGGAGGACCCCTACTCCACGCCTCCCTACGCCCAAAAGCTCTTTGATCTGGCGGGCACTCCCGAAAAACGCTTGGTGTGGTTTGAGCACGGACGGCACTCCATGCTCCGCATCACCGACACCGAGCGATACGACACCGCCGTGAAAGAATTCGTCGGACAGTTCGACACGGCACTCCACATCTGAAAACCATTCATTGAAAGGAAGGTATATACTATGTTTTGTAAGAATTGCGGCCGTCAGCTGGACGAGGGCGAGACCCTCTGCCCCGCCTGCGGCACCGTCAACGCCACCGAAGCCACCGCGACCGAGTCTGTTTCCTATGAGTACAGCGCGGTGGACACCGCCAACCAGCTGCTGAAGGACGAGATGGCGGGTCAGACCCTCAAGTGGGGTATCATCAGTCTGGCCTTCGCGGTCTCGGGCTGTCTGTCCCTGCTGGGCTTCATCTTCTCCTTCATCGCCAAGAGCCGCGCGCGGGCATACGAGCAGACCTTCGGTGTCCCGGAGGGCAAGGCTAAGGTAGGCCGTATTCTGGGCAAGGTCGGCTTCGGCGTGGGTCTGGGCTACTCCATCTTCTTCGCTCTGTACTTCGTCCTGATCGTCGCCCTCACCATGGCCGAGATGGGTGTGATGTAATCCCTTGTCCCATCCCTTGAAAGGAGGGTAATCCCTATGTTCTGTACGAAATGCGGCCGTGAGCTCTCGGATATCGAGACCTACTGCCCCTACTGCGGTCAGATCTTCTCCCATCTGGACGGCAGCCCCTACTTTGTCCCCGACGACACCGTCAAGAATCAGATGGCGGGCAACGTCCTGACCTGGGGTATTCTCAGCCTGGCCTTCGCGGTCTCGGGCTGTCTGTCCCTTTTGGGCTTCATCTTCTCCTTCACCGCCCGCAAGAAGGCCAAGGAATACGCCCGCGTATTCGGTGAGCTGGAGGGCCGTGCCCGTGTGGGTAACATTCTGGGCTGGGTGGGCTTTGGTGTGGGCCTTGGCTACACCGCCTTCTGGGTTCTGTACTTCTCCCTCATTGCCCTGATCATGGTATTTGCCATCTCCATGGGCGCGTAAAAAGATCCGCCGCAAGGCTATCCGTGGGTATCGCGGACGGCTCTGCGGCGGTTTTCTTATGAGTATCGTTTTTTCAGCTCGGCATAGCTTCCGCGCAGGTGGTAGCTGATGCCGTTTTTGTTTTCCCCCATGACGGTCAGACTTTGTCCTCAAATCCCACCTTGAAGATCTCCATCTGGCCGGGGGCGAGGAAGACACCGATCTTGGTGAAGCTTGCGTGTGCCTCGTAGATCGCGTCGTGGTGGGAGCGGATGAAGTCGATCTCGCGGCCGTTGTCCCAGTAGCGGGTGCAGGAGGTGACGCCGGGATCGAAGACGAAGGAGAACAGGCCCGACTCAAAGGGGGAGTTGTTGCAGAGGCAGAGGTACATCTCGCCGTTTTCATCGTAGAAGGTGCTGACGATGCCGGGGACGCCGTGGGCACTCTCCATCTTGCGGAGGCGGGGAATCTCGTAGGTCATGTACAGGGGATAGTCACCGTAGGCCTTCTGGAAGTGCCAGGTCTTGCCGTGCTTCATACGGGTGATCATCTCCCCGTAGCGGCGGTGGAAGAGCTTCTGCACACGGCGCATACGGGTATAGGTCTCGGACTCCTCCCCCAGCTCGTCGATGGGGGCACCGCGGTAGTTGTTGCCGTTGTTGTTTCCGTAGTAGTAGAACCACAGAATACCGTCACAGCCGCTGGCTACCGTGGTGGAGAGCTGCCAGCGCAGATCATCCTCGCTCGGCACACGGTAGCGGAAGTGACCGACGGAAAGGAGGGTGTTCCAGACCTTGACCCCCTTGCGCTTGCCCGCGGAGGTGTACTTGTTCAGGTTGAGGAAGTAGGAATTGGTGCCCTCCTCCTCGGGGTTCATCTGCCAGTAGCAATCGTAGCAGATGAGGGGACAGCCCGAGGCGTCGATGAAGTTATCCAGCCAGTCCTCGAATCTCTGACCTCCCAGGAAATCGGTCTCGATCCCTAACCAGTAGGGGTTGAAGTTGAGGAGAGGGGTCAGCTCGGGGGAGACCTCCCGCATGATTTGGTAGGCTCTCACGCAGGCCTTGAACTCGGCGGGGTGGAGGGGCTCGTCACCGATGAAGAAGCCCAGGGTGGCGGGGTGGTGGCCGAAATCGGCGTAAGCCCGCTCGTAGACCTCACGGAAGCGCTCGGGGTCCTCCTTGAAATTGTGGAAGATGAGATCGTTGATGTAGACGAAGGCCTTCATGCCGTGGGCGTGCATTTCGTCCAGGAAGGCGGTCATGAGGGCGGGGTCGTGGTGACCGTAGCTGAAGGTGGGGGTCTGGTTGCAGGTGATGCCGCAGTTGGCCCAGCGGGCGACGTCGCTGACGGGGGTGGCGGTAACGGGGGGATAGTTCCAGAAGCCGATGGGGTACATGGACATGATGGTAGTTCCTTTC
>JAFULU010000352.1 GCA_017483125.1 Clostridia bacterium | reverse complement strand
GTTTATTTTCGGTTATTATTTCGGGATCCCGACAAGTGCCGTCAGGGTCGGTCACCGCCAAGCAGGCGGATGAGCAGGCAGAGGGCAAAGGTGAACAGAGTCAGGGTCTCTCCCAGCCGCAGAAGGCAGTAGACCGACAGAAGCCACAGCCCCCCGAGGAACAGTCCCGTGGTGACTCGCAGGGTCACGTCGGCCACCCGCTCACCGAACAGCAGGGAGAGGGCGCAGGACAGCATCCGCCCTCCGTCCATGCCTCTGACGGGGAGGAGATTGATGAGTCCCAGCCCCAGCGACACGGCGGAGAACAGGTAGGCCCTCTCAAGGAACCGTCCCAGGGGCCACGCCAGAGCCGACGCCGCGAGGCTGACAAAAGGCCCGCCCGCCGCCACCGCCAGCTCGGCGGAGTAGCCTGTCAGTCCATCCAGCTCCATCCGCGCCCCGAAGAGGTCCAGCCTCATGCGGCGGATGGGAACCCGCCACCCCCAAGCCGCCGCGGCGTGGCCCAGCTCGTGGAGGAGGGCCGCTACGGTGACTGTCAGGGTCTCCCGCAGGGGGAAATCGGCAGGTCGGTGGGTGCCCCCTCCTCCATGCCACAGGGTCAAGAGAGCCACCCCCGCCGCCAGAAGCACGATCAGGGGGCTGACACGCAGGCGGGAACCGTTTTTGGGGGTCAAAGTACGCAATGGATACAAGGTCATATCTCCTTTTTCAGAGGGTACACTATAATATGAAAGAATTTGTGAACCATTCGCAAAAATTTCAGCGGGACACTTGACAATCAGGGGACTGTATGATATAATAAAAGCACAACCGAATCAAGTCCCTACGGACTGACAAAAAGCGGGGGAATGCCCGCATATATTCAAAATAATCAATTGGAGGTATTCTATGAATCTCGAAATCAATGATTCCCTGATCCCCGGTACCAAGCTGAAGAAGAACGATATGGGTAACGTCACGGGCCTGGAGTTCCTCTCCAAGGTCTTCTACATCAGCGAGGGCGTCATGCTCTCCCAGATCCGCGAGGTGTCGGGCATCGACGGCTCCACCCTGCAGAACTGGACCAAGCGTGGCTGGGTGGCCAACGCCCGCCTGAAGAAGTACAACATTGATCAGGTGGCCCACATTCTCATCATCAATATGCTCCGCTCCTGCATCCAGCTGGATCACATCGCCTTCCTGCTCCAGTACATCAACGGTAGGATCGACGACAAGAGCGACGACATCATCCGCGATTCCGTCCTCTACGACTACATCTGCCGCATTCTGGAGACCCTGACCCGTCAGGACGTGGCCTCCAAGGCCTCCATCAAGGAGGTCATCCGCGAGCAGATCGCCGACTACGAGGAGGCTATGGAGGGTGCCCGCGACCGTCTGGCCAACGCCCTGGAGATCATCGTCACCGCCTACTACGCCGCCCTCATCAAGCGCAACTCGGATGAGATGCTGGCCAACCTCATGAGCACCTACTGATCATGAAAAAGAACATCGGTATCAACGGATTTTTCTACTTCCTCTACGTCTTTGGCTCCTGCTTCATCGTCATGCTCATCGAGTCTCTGTTCGTCAACATGGTGGAGAAGTTCGTGGCCCTGCCCTACCCCGTGCTCACGGTCATCCGTATCGTCATCTACACCGTGGGTGTGGTGGCCATACTGGCTGTGGCGGGCTGGAAGGAGGGCTACCGCGAGGGCTACTGCTCCGCGGGCGGTACGGTGGCCAGCGGCGCCATCGCAACGGTTCTGCACCTGATCTTCGCCATGCTGTTCCACTACCAGGGCTTTGTCTCGGGCAGCGTGCGCTTCACGGCGGGACTCATCTTCAACGGCTGGGGGGTGTCCTACGACTCCCTCGTCAACGATACCCCCTACTGGGGCTTCCTTGTAACCTACTTCGCCTACGCCGTGATCTACGTGGCGGCTCTGACCCTGACCAAGTATCTGGGTGCCCAGAAGCGCATCATGGATCGGGCGGATCTGCGGATGGGTGAGGACACCCGCACCGAGGAGAGTTCAGAGCCGAGTGAGCTTTAACCGAATCTGACCGCTTGGGGATCGACCGAAGCGGTCTTTTTCATTTCTATATTCCTCTTTTTGCACCGCTTATTTGCGGTGCTTTTTCGTTCGCTCGTTTTAATTATGGAGTAATTATTATTCGCACTCTTTTTCTGTTCGGCCAATTGATATACACAGTTTAGCCGACCGTTTATCACCTTCGTTCATAGTACAATAATGTGCAAGGAGGTGATTATCTTGTTTACCGACAAACAATTTCAAGAAAGATTAACCGAACTTCGTCTGCAAAAGGACGTTTCCGCCCGTGAGATGAGCCGAGACATCGGACAAAGTGAAAACTACATTTGCAACATCGAGAACCACCACAATCTCCCCTCCATGTCGACCTTCTTCTACATCTGTGACTACCTCAAGGTCACGCCGCAGGAGTTCTTCGATCTGGAGTCCCACGATCCCACCAGACTGACCGAGATCATCGAAAAGCTCAAGCGGCTCAACCCCGAGCAGCTGGCGTTGGTGTCCAAGCTGGTGGATCAGATGAAGTAAGATACGAGATACAAGATACAAAATATTCGAGGATTCTCGTCATATCTTGTATCTTGTATCTGCCGAGCTTGCTCGGCGCGTATCTTGTAACGAAAAAAACGACCTCTTTTCCGAGATCGTTCCTTTTGCTATGCTTTTTTGTAGCTCCGTCTGTAAGCCGGGTTCTGTGCGCTCCCCACAGGAGAGCCGACGACCATCTATCTGCGCGCTCTGTCACCAGAGAGCTTCACGGCTTTCGCCGTGCGCCACCCAGTAAGTGGATTGGGTCGGGCCGACCC